>JBGPIJ010000017.1:0-19931 GCA_041484865.1 Gemmatimonadota bacterium | reverse complement strand
TGGCCGCGGCGGGCGGACTCGGGATCGCCATGGCGTGCGACCTGGTGTTCGCGTCCGCGCGCGCGAGCCTGGAATGGGCCTACCACAAGACCGCGCTTACCGGCGCCGAAAGCTCGACCTTCTTCCTGCCGAGGCTCATCGGTCTGCGCAAGGCATTCGAGCTCGTGCTCTTGAACCCGCGGCTCAGCGCGGAGCAGGCCGTCGAGTGGCGTCTCGTGAATGCGGTGTACCCGACCGAGACCTTCGAGGCCGACGTGCTCGCGGTCGCGCGCCCTCTCGCCGCGGGGCCGACCCGCGCCTACGCCGTCGCCAAGACGCTCCTCAACCAGGCGGCCGGCGTCGATCAACTCGACTACCACCTCGATGAGGAGCTACAGCAGCTGGCCCGCATCGCGGACAGCCCGGACTTCGCGGAGGGGCTGCGGGCCTTCTTCGCACGCGATGCCGCCGCCTTTCAAGGGAAGTGACCCCCGGCGACGGAACTCCTCACGCCGGACTGCCGATCTTTCCCCGCATTGACCAGAGACCCGCGATCGCGACCGCCGTGATCGCGAGGTACATGAAGAACCCGTAGACGCACGCCGGATAGCCGAATACGGTGCCCGGCACCCCCGGCGCGGGGCAGGTCTGTGCCGACATGCCGAACACCTCGTGATACGTCAGCACTCCTGAGAACAAGAGTCCGAAGCTGCTGATCCCGAGGATGATCTGCAGCGAGCGCTTCAGCGTCATGGCGGCCTCGTGTAGTGCCAGCGTGAAACCCCGCGTCGCTCGTCAGAGCGCCGTGGGGAACGTCTCCGGCACCTCGCCGCGCTCCCAGAGCCCCGTTCGCTCGAGCGGCTCGATCGCTCGCGTCCTGTCGTAATAGAGAACGGCGTCGAACTGCCGTGGCAAGCGGGCGTGGAAGTAGTGGCTCGCGCGCTCGGTCTCGGGACGATAGATCACGCCGATCGCCCGTTCCAGACGCGGGCGGTCGAGTTCGGCGATCGCGGGGCCGGACGCCGTCAGGTCGACCAGGAAGTTCGGGACCCCGACGTCATGGCACGCCGCCTCGTAACTCTGCGGCAGCGCGGGACGTACCACCTTCCGTTCGGCCGGCCCGTCCCAATCCGATGCGGCGGTCACCGTTCCCGCGTAGGTCAGGAACCCGACGAGGCACGCATCCCGACCGTGGCGGGCCCGCACGAGCTGTCCAACATTCAACTCCCCGCTTCTTCCCATCTCGGTTGCCCGAGCGTCGCCGAGGTGGGAGTTGTGGGCCCACACGACGATCTTTTCGCGCCGGCCGCGGGCGTCCTGGAATGCGACGAGATTGTCCAGCGTCTCGAACATGTGCTGATCCCGCAGGTTCCACGACGTCACCCGGTCGCCGAACATGGCGCGGTAATAGCGCTCCGCGTTCCTCACGAGCCGGGCGTTCTGCTCGGCGAAGAAGAGATCGTCGGGCTCTACGCGCCCGTCCCGCTGCGCGTAAGCAGCTGCCGACCGGCGCAGCTCCGCGAGCTGCTCGACGACTGCTGCCTCGCATGACGGCGCGAGCCCCAAGGTGGCCGCGTAGCCGTACCCCTGCGGGTCAGCGCCGAACTGCTCGAAGCAGTTGTAGCGCTCACGGGCACGGGCTGCGGCTTCAGGATCGACGATTTGCAGGTATCCCAACACCGCCTCGATGGAGGCGTGCAGACTGTAGAGATCCAGGCCGTAGAACCCGACCCGCGCGCCTGCCGGCAGCCCGTCGTTGTGCGCCCGAAGCCACCCGACGAAGTCCAGCACGTCGGCGTTGCGCCACATCCACTGTGGGAAGCGTTTGAACCCCGCGAGCGCCTCTTCCGCATCCCGATCGCTTCCCCGCCCGCGGACGTAGCGGTTCACCCGGTAGGCGTCGGGCCAGTCGGCCTCCACGGCGACCGACGTGAATCCCTTCTCGAGGATGAGCCGCTTGGTAATCTCGGCGCGGATCCGGTAGAACTCGTGCGTCCCGTGCGATGCCTCGCCGACGAGCACGAACCCTGCATTCCCGATAAGTGCGAGTAAGGGCTCGAAGTCCTCCGGCGCGCCGACCAGCGGACGAACCGCAGCACCGAGCGCACTGGGCCGGTTCCGATTGACTAGTGCGAACATGAGAGCGCCTCCTCGGTCGAGTAATCAGGCCTCCCGCTCGAGAGCAATGTCGAGAGTGGGCCGTGAAGGAACGGTGATCCGCTTCTGACCTTCTGTTCCGTATTGAAGGGTTGAAGATCTCTTAACCTTCCCTTCATCGGCTCTCCGACCGGTGTCGGTTAGCCTGCGCTTGACCGCTCGAGATGGGCTCGGACGCTAAACCTCATTCTGGAGGGTCGGCCGCTATGAAACTCACACCTCAGCATCATCGCCCCTTCCGGGGAGCCCGGGTTGCCACGGTCGCGATCCTGTTCGTCCTGGGCGGCGGGATCCGCACCAGCTCGGCCCAACGGGCCGATCCCCGCGGCTCGATCTTCGTTGCCCGGGGCTGCAATGAGTGTCACGGCGTGTGGGCGCTCGCGGTCAAGGCGAAATCGGACGTCGCACCGGACCTGACGTTCGCGTACGTCGACGTCGTCAATCGCTACGGCGAGAGCCTCGAGGCGTTCCTGCACAACCCGGTCGGAATCATGCGAATGATGCTTGCGGCGCATGTCCAGTTGAGCAATTCGGATCGGGACAGGATTGCCCGCATTCTCGAAGGGGTCTACCTGGAGCATCGGGCCCAGCTCGAGGACAAGTCCTTGCCGATTGCCCGGAAAGAGAGATGACGTCGTGGTCGACACGTTGATGCAGCCGTTCGTCGAGGCGCTGGGCGAGGAATTCCCGCTCGAGGGCACGACGCGGGAGAAGCTTCGTGCCGCGGTGAAGTACGCGATCCTCGCGCCCTCGAACCACAATTCCCAGCCCTGGGTGTTCCGCGTGTGCGACGATCATGTTGAGCTGTTCGCCGACCGCTCGCGGCGTCTGCCGGTGGTCGATCCCGACGACCGCGAGCTCGTGATCAGTTGCGGGGCGGCGTTGTTCCATCTGCGGCTTGCGCTTCACCATTTCGGGCTTGCCCACGAGACCGAGCTGCGGCCCGAGGTTGTCAGTCCTGACCTGCTGGCGCGTATCCGGCTGACGGGTGCCCACGAGGCAACAACGGAGGAGCATGCACTGTTCGCCGCGATGCAGCGGCGGCACACCGACCGCTTGCCGTTCGAAGGCCGGCCGGTGCCAGCGGCGCTCCTCGAGGCGCTGGCGCGCGCGGCGGAGCAGGAAGGCGCGTGGCTCGAAATACTCGCGACCGAGCCGGCCAAGCGCGCGATGGCCGACCTGATCGCGCAGGGCGACCGGATACAGATGGCAGACGCGCAGTTCCGGCGCGAGCTCGCCGCCTGGATGCGGCCGAATCGGACCCGCCGCCGCGATGGAATGCCGGGCTTCGCGATCGGGCTCGGCGATCTCAGCGCCGTGGCCCGGCCGCTCGTTATCCGCACGTTCGACGTGGGAAACGGACAGGCGGCGAAGGACGAGGCGCTCGCTCTGGGCTCGCCGGCGCTCGGCGTGCTCGGTACCGAGCGCGACCACCCGGCGGAATGGCTCGCCGCGGGCCAGGCGCTCTCGCGCGTGCTCTTGCGGGCGGGGATCGACGGTGTCTCGGCTTCGTTCCTGAACCAGCCGATCGAAGTTGCGGCCTTAAGGCGACCGCTGCAGGCGCTGGTCGCTCACCTCGGACATCCGCAACTGCTGCTGCGGCTCGGCTATAGCATGCGCACGGACCTGCGGCGGACGCCGCGTCGCTCGCCGAAGGCGGTCATCAGGAGCTAGGACTTTCCGCGTGAGCATCCATCTCGACGCCGCGATGGCTGGCCAACTCGCGGTCGCGGGACTCGCAGGGCTCGCCGTAGGCATCGAGCGTGAGTGGTCGGGTCACGCGACCGGGCCGGCCGCGCGGTTCGCCGGCGTCCGGACGTTCCTGCTGTTGGGTCTGCTCGGCGGTCTCGCCGGGTGGTTGTTCGAAGGAGGGCTGGCCACGCCGGGAGCGGTAGTGCTCGCGAGCGGGGCTGCCCTGACGGTTGCCGCCTACGCCATGGCCGCGCGCGCCGGCGGCGACAGCATCGAGGGTACGACCGAGGTGGCCGCACTCCTCGTGCTCGCCCTGGGCCTCGCGTCGGGTCTCGGTTTCCCGCTTCTCACCAGCGCCATTGCCTCCGTCATGGTCCTCGCGCTCGTCGAGAAGACGCACATCCATGGAGCGATCAAGCGGCTCGGTGAGACCGAATTTGCTGCGGCGCTGCAGTTCGCGGTGCTGGCGTTGGTGGTGCTCCCAATCCTTCCCGCCGGTCCCTACGGCCCGTTCGACAGCATTCGCCCCCGCGCGCTGTGGACGGCGGTGCTGCTGTTCTCCGGTCTGAACTTCGCGGGATACATCGCGCGCCGCCTCGTCGGGATGCACCGGGGCTATGGGCTAACGGGCCTGTTGGGCGGGATCGTTTCGAGCACCCTAGTGACGCTGACCTTCGCCCGCCGGAGCCGCGCCGAGCCGGCAGCCGGGAAGGCACTCGGCCTCGGCGTGGTGGGCGCGTGCACAGCGCTCGTGGTCAAGGTCACGATTCTCGCGACCGTCCTCAACCCGGCAGTGGGCGTGCGGGTTATCCCGTACGTGGTCCCGATCGCACTGGTCGGGGCGGGAGTGCTCGTGTTCGCGTTCCGAAGCGACGGACCCGATGCGTCGCACGAGCTCGCGAAACGGGAGCGGAATCCGCTGGCCCTCTGGGCCGCCGTGAAGATGGCGGTGGCATTCCAGGTCGTGTTGCTCGCGATTCCCTACCTGCAGCAGCTATGGGGCTCACAGGCGGTGCGTGCATCGGCCGTGGTGCTCGGGGTGACTGACATGGACGCGCTGACCTACGCGATGACGCGACTCGGGGGGGATCCGGCCGACGCGGCGCTCGCGGCCCAGGGAATTGCGATGGGCATCCTGGCCAGCACAGGCTTCAAGCTGCTACTGGCGCTGGTTCTTGGGATCGGGACGTTCCGTCGGGTCGCCATACCGGGCCTGCTCGCGCTCGGGGCGGCCAGCTGTCTCGGCCTCTGGATCGGGGGGTGAGGTGAACGCTGCCCGGTCGAGGCGGCGCACGGGCGCACCGGCATAGACGGCATGCCCTTCGAGCCGAGTGTGCTTCGGAACGACGCTCAACGCTCCCACCTGTGCCCCGGCCCCGATCTCCACCCCGATTCCGATCACGGCACCGACCCCGATCGTGACGTCCGCACCGAGCCGCACGGCTCCGGTCTTGACGATGCCGTGCTCCACGGTATGGCCGGAGACATGACCCGCGGCGCCGATCACGACGTGGTCGCCGAAATCGAGCAGGTTATCGTCTACGACCGCCAGGCTGTTGATGTAGACGCCACGCCCCAGGTGGGCCCCGTTCAGCCGGTGGTAGAACGTCCAGATCGGTGTGGCACGGAACAGCGCTCCGGCTGAGAGACGCACGAGATGGCTCGAGGTCAGGTAGCAAGCCCACCGCAGCAGCGGCCACTCGAAATCGGCGATTCGTAGCTCCGCGTCCGCGGGTGTGCGCCACCGGAGGAGAGCGGTGCTCCCCGCGGAGAGGACCATCAGCGCCAGCGCAAAGACCCCGTACGCCGGCCCGAGCATGCTCGAACGGACCACGACCCGCAGCCAGCCGGGCGCGACCGTCCAGCTGAAGGACCATTCCAGCAGCGCGATTGCCGGCGCCAGCGCAGCCGCGAACACCAGCCCCTCGACGAGGAGCAGAGAAGCGGCGGTCCACGTTACGCGCCAACTCCTGGCCATGCGAGCGCGGCCCGACGTTCGCGACGTCCGGTTCATGCCGAAGCATAGGTCTTGAGGCCGGTACGACGCGATGAAATGCGCATGAAGATTGGGTCAGGGTCGCGGCCGGACGCGGCCGGGGCGGTTATCATAGGGGCATGGAGCGCTACGAGCCGGATCTCACCATCACCGGGGAGGGCCCACCCCTCGTCCTCGTCCCGGGGATGGACGGCACGGGCCGCCTATTCTACCGGCAGGTGCCCTTGCTCGCGCGCCGGTTTCGCGTGGCCACGTATCGCCTGCGGGAGGATGCGTCCAGCATGAACGCCCTGGTCCAGGACCTGGCAACGGTCATCCGGACGGTCGCCCCGGACGGGACACCGGCCACCGTGCTCGGGGAGTCATTTGGCGGCACAGTGGCACTGAGCATGGCGCTCGCGCGACCGGATCTCGTCCGCGCGCTCGTGGTCTTGAACTCCTTCCCCTATTTCGCGCCGCGCCTGCGACTCTCGCTTGCGATCTTCACGCTCCAGGCGGTCCCCTTCCCGTGGCAGGTGATGGGGGTAGTGCGGAGATTGACTGCATTTCGGCTGCACTCGAAGTTCACGCATCGCGCCGAGATGCGCCGGTTTCTCGACCTGACGCGGGACACGACGCGCCCGGGCTACCTCGCCCGGCTCCGCATCCTCCAGGGCTACGACGTGCGCGACCGGCTGAAGCATATTCGCGCTCCGACTCTGTTTCTCGCCGCGGACCAGGATCATCTGGTGCCGGCGGTTGAGCAGGCGGCCGCGATGGCGGCGCGTGTGCCTGGAGCGGCGCTCCGCGTGCTCGAAGGACATGGTCACATCTGCCTGATCGCGCCGAACATCGATCTCGCGGACATTCTCACGCAGTGGAGAACCCATGAGTCAGCGCGATCTGCATGAGCTCCTGACGGAGCTCCATGACCAGCTACTCGCCGCGCGATCGCTCGATCCCAAGGATCGCGACCTGTTGCGGCACCTTGCGGAAGACATCCGGGCGGCGACGAAGGGCCCCTCCGGGGGCGCCCCCCCGGAGCGGTCCCGAGAATTGCGCCAGCAGCTCGCGGATGCGGTGACGGCATTCGAGGCGTCGCATCCGCAAGTCAGCAAGACGCTGGCGACGCTGATCGATACGCTGGCGCTGTACGGGATCTAGAAAAAAAGGCGACGGGAAGACGGAATGACGGAAAGGGATCATTTTTGTCCTTCCGTCGCCTTCTAGTTCTCCCCCCGCCGGATCGCTGTTATAAGGAAGCATGCGGCCGCCACCACGATGATCACGGGCCCACTGCCTCGGTCCAGGCGCTGGGCGAGCCAGACGCCGACGAGCGTCGAGAACAGCGCGACCGCCACCGAAATAAGCAGCATCTGCCGTAGGCCGCGCGCGAGCCGCCGGGCGGTGGCTGCCGGGATGATGACGAGCGAACCCATCAACAGCACGCCGAGGTAGCGCAGCCCGAGCGCGACGGTGAGAGCGAAGGCCAGCAGATACAGGAGATTCAGGCGCGGCACGTTGATCCCCGTCGTCAGGGCGATGTCGGGCGAGAGCAGCGTCACGATCATGCGGTCGCGCGCGGCGACGACGAACGCGATCACCGCCGCCGCGCCCACGAGCCCGGCGCCCAGTTCCCAGGGCGCGAGCCGGCCGGGCGCGCCGAACAACGCCTCGAGCAGCTCGTCGCCCGTCGTGAGCAGCGCGCCAGCGGCCAGCGCCGCGGAGAAGACGACGCCGATCACGGTTTCGGTGGCGATGTGCGTCCGCCGTTCCAGCGCCCAGATGAGGACGGCCCCGGACCCGAGCGCCGCGAGCGCCCCGGTCAACGGGTGCATCCGCAACAGCAACGCGAGGCCGATCCCGGGCAGGGCGACGTGCGACAGCGCGTCGGCCGCCAGCGTCATGCGCCGCATCAAGGCGAAGCACCCGATCAGCCCCGCCGCGACCGCCATCGACGCCGAGAGGGCGAGGGAGCTAATGGGTGTGGGAGTCATGGAGATAGAGGCCCACGGGCGCTCCGTAGACTTGAGCCAGGAACTCGGGCGTCAACACCTGGCGCGGAACTCCGAAGCAGGTGTACTCGCGCGAGAGACAGAGGACGTTCCTCGCGTGCTGAAAGACGATGCTCAGCTCGTGAGAGATGAGGAGCACCGTCACCCCCTGCTCGGTCTGCAGTCGATGTACGGTCTCGTAGAGCTGTTCCTGGCCGGGCTCGTCGATGCCCGCGGTCGGCTCGTCGAGTAGCAGGATTGTGGGATTGCCCAACAGCGCGAACGCGATCAGGAGCCGCTGAAACTGGCCGCCGGAGAGCGTGCCCAGGAGTTTGCCGAGCACCTCGCTGCCGATGCGGAGACGCTCGAGCGCCCGTTCGATGTCGGCGCGCGAGGCACCGTCGAGACGCGCGCGTGCGCGTAACAGGTCGCCCCCGGTGATCGGCAGGTTGCGCTCGAGGTCGAGTTTCTGGGGGACATAGCCGATCCGCGCGCCCGGCGCCCAGCGGATCGTTCCCTCGTAGGGAATCGCGCCCACGAGCGCCCGAAACAGCACGGTCTTGCCCGCTCCGTTCGGGCCGATGATCGCCAGGGTCGAGCCTTCCGGCACCGAGAAGGAGAGATCTCGGATCACCTCCGAACTGCCGAACCGGACCGTGAGATGCTCGACTGTCAGCGCGTAGGCGGGTGCGGGCATGGGAGTAATCTAGGGGGCGCCCGCGTTGCCGGTGGGCTGGCTCCGAATGGCGGGCACGTAATAGTCGGTCACGTATTCGCGGACCATGCGTTGTGCGGTGAAGCGTTGGCCCGCGACGCGCATCGCATGCCTCATCATCTCCACCCACCCAACCGGGATGTTTCGCGCATCGCGCGCGTAATAGAGCGGCACAACCCGCTTCTCCAACAGGTCGTAAAGCGCTCCCGCATCGGCGGAGTCCGGATCGGCGCCGTCCGGCGCGAGCGGAATGGCCCAGCCGTTTCGGCCGTCGTACCCCTCGGCCCACCAGCCGTCCAGCGTGCTCAGCTGGGGGACTCCGTTCAGCGCGGCCTTCATGCCGCTCGTCCCGCATGCTTCGAGCGGGACGCGTGGCACATTCAACCAAACGTCGACGCCCTGTACGAGCCGGTGGGCGAGGTGGAGGTCGTAGTCCTCGAGGAAGGCGATCCGCCCTTCGAACCGCGGGTCGCGGGTGAATCCGTAGACGCGCTGTAACAACTCCTTCCCCGGCTCGTCGGCCGGATGCGCCTTGCCCGCGAATACGAGCTGGACCGGGCGCCACGGGTTGACGAGGAGACGCCGCAACCGCTCCTGGTCGTGGAACGGCAGGTCCGCGCGCTTGTACGTGGCGAATCGCCGCGCGAAGCCGATGGTCAGCGCCCGCTCGTCGAGCAGCGTGCCGGCGCCGACGATATGGAGAGACTCCTTCCACTCGTCCGCCCAACGGCGGCGGGCTTCTTCGCGCACCGCTCGAGCGAGGATTCGCTTCCGCTCCATGTGCACCGTCCAGAGAGCCGCCTCGTCCAACGTCAGCATCCGGTCCCAGAACGCCGGCTCGTCCACGCGCTCCGTCCAGTCAGGTCCGAGTTGTGCGTCGAGCAGGTCCGTGATGTGGCGAGACATCCACGTTGCGGGATGCACGCCATTGGTGACGTGGCCGATCGGGATCTGTGCGGTGGCCACGCCTGGCCACAGATCGCCCCAGAGGCGGCGTGAGACCTCTTCGTGGCGCCGGGACACGGCGTTCACCCGACCCGAGAGCCGGATCGCGAGCACCGGCATGTGAAACCGCTCGTCGCCGGGTGTCCCATGTTTCCCGAGGCGTGCGACGGTGTCGCGGCTCACCTGCATTTCGTCCCAGATTTTTCCGGCGCACGCCTCGAGCTGTTCGAGAGAGAATGCGTCATTCCCCGCCGGCACGGGGGTATGGGTCGTGAATACGCTGGTTACGCGCACCTGCCGGACCGCTTCGTCGAACGGCACGCCGCCGGCGACGAGTTCGCGCACGCGCTCGAGAAACATGAAGGCGGCATGGCCCTCGTTCGCATGCCATGCCACGGGGTCGTTTCCCAGTGCACGCAACACGCGAACGCCCGCCACTCCGAGGATCCATTCCTGCTGGATGCGGAGGTCGGGCGCGCCGGCGTAGAGCCGGTGCGTCAGCTCACGATCGGCCGGCTTGTTCTCCTCGAGGTCGGTGTCGAGCAGGTAGATCGGCACCCGGCCGACCATCATGCGCCATGCGCCCACGCGCACCGGCCGGGATCCGATGTGCACGGTGGCGAGACCGGGATCCCCCCCGGGCCCCAGCACGCGATCGAGCGGAGTGAGCGTCGGGTCGAACGTTTCATCGACGTCCTCCTGCCAGCCGTCGAGGCGCAGCCGCTGGTCGAAGTACCCGCGCGTGTACAGCAGTCCGAGGCCGAGCAGCGGGACGCCAAGATCGGATGCGCTCTTCGCGTGATCTCCCGCGAGGATGCCGAGACCGCCGGAATAGATCGGCACGGAGTTGTGCAGGCCGAATTCCGCGCAGAAGTAAGCGATAGATCGGCGGCTGAGATCCGGGTATGCCTGGCCAAACCAGGTGCGCTCGGCGGCAGCCTCGCGCGCGAATCGTTCCAGCAGCGCGTCGTAGCGCCGCAAGAACCCGGAGTCTTCGGCGCAGGCGACAAGCCGGTCCGGATCGACGAGCCGGAGCAGGGCAATGGGATTGTGGCGCGTGAGATGCCAGAGCGTATAGTCGATCGACCAGAAGAGCGCCTGGGCCTCGGGGCTCCAGCTCCAACGCAGATTCCGAGCAACGTCACCGAGGGCCGCAATCCGGGGCGGCAGGGCTCGGTCGAGGGGCTGGCTCATCACCATTATAGATAAGCCACTCTCCCTATTCGGGAACCAGCGATGCACGGGAGGCGTAGGAGATTCCACCATCCGTCATGCTCCTCCCCGCTCTTTGCCTCTGCGCGGCCCTCACCGCCGGCGAATCCCGCGCGCAGGATACGAGCACCATCGTGTTCCTGCCGCAGGGACACAGCTTTCGCCCGCCTCGCGCCGATCAGAAGGAGCCCGGGTTCTTCGCCGCCTATCTCTCGACCACGTCCATTGCCCGCACGACCGGCGTCGGCAGCACCGGACTGGGGGAGGACATCGGGCTGATCTGCGGCGATCACGGCCGCTGGGACATAAGCCTCGCGGCCGGCGTGTTCTCGCAGTTCGACATGCGGACCTCGTCGTACGACCTGTTGAACACCGATTTCGTCATCGGCGTGCCCTTCGCGTGGCACCTCGGCGCGTTTGCCTTGCGGGCCCGCGCGTATCACCAGAGCTAACACCTGGGCGATGAGTACTTGCTGCGCACCGTCACGACGCGAGTGAATTACAGCTATGAATCGATCGAGCTGCTCCTGTCACGCGACGTGGGCGCATTCCGGCTGTACGGTGGCGGCGAGGATCTAATTCGGCGTGATCCACACACACTGCGGCCGGGCGTGATCCATTGGGGCGTCGAATGGGAACGCCCCCGGCGGCACGGCTTCGGCGCGCTCGCTGCCGGCACCCCGTTCGCCGCGATCGACGCGAAGTGCTCACAGCAGCGGCATTGGCGGGTGGGCTGGGACGCTCGGGTCGGCTACGAGTTCGCGAGTCCGTCGTCTGGCCACCGCCGCTGGAGCGTGGATCTGCGGGGCTACCGGGGCCCGTCGCCCTACGGGCAGTTCTACGGAACCGACATCAGCGCGATCGGCGCGGGGATCAGCTTCGGCCTGTAGCGGCCCGCACCGCGCGGCGCAGCCGGAACGCCACGACGAGCTGCACCATCCCCAATAGGAGCGCGAACCAGGCGATCAGCACGACGACGGCGGCGATTGTCAGACCGGGGTGACTGATCGCCAGCACCGCCAAGAGGAGCGTGAGCAAGCCTCCCACCACGCTCCATCTCCAGGGGGCTCCCATGGTCCACTGCGCTCGGGCGAGCAGGAACTGAGTGACCGCGGCGAACAGCATCCACAGCGCTACCGCCATGAGGACGTACAGGAGCGACAGGCCGGGCCGGAGGAAGGCCAGGAGGCCGAAGGCGATCGCGATCAAGCCGTGAAATAGCAGCGCCCACCAGCGGACGAACAGGTGCCGCAGACGAATCCCGTATACGAGCGCGACGACGCCGTCCCCGATGGCGTACGCCGCGATGAACGCCATCAAGGCGACCACCGTGGCGCCGGGAAGGGCGAGCACGAGGACCCCGAACGCGACGGCGACGATGCCGCGCAGCATGAACAGTTGCCACTGGTCCCGGGGAACAAACGCTGAGGGCGTCGCGGTCACATCATGACTCAGGTCTTCTGGCGCACGACCCACCAGCGTCCGGTCACCCCCCCGCAGTGGCGCCGGGCTCCGTGACGAACGTCCCGGCGATGGTGTCCCCGGTGACACGTCCGTTGAAGGTCGTAAACAGCCGGTCCCCGGTTCGCGGATCGGCGTAGGGAGCCAGCAAGCCATGCACTTCGTTGCCGGCGACCCGCACGAGCCGGATCGTGAGCAACGAGGGGGCAGTGGACGTGGGTGCGTCGGGCTGCAGGCTCGGGTCGCGCCACGGCCGGAGCGGTTGCGCGAAACCGGATGGAATCATCACGACGACTCCGGCGGCCGAGTCGCCCTGCGCCGTAACGGTGAACTGGATCGTGCCGCTGCGGCCGGTGACCGCACTGCCGTACTCCCCCGCCCAGTCTCCCACCAAGGCGGCAACGTCCCTGGCCGGCCCTACCATCTGGACCGGCCGCCCCCGCACCGAGCAGGCGGCGAACGCGGCGATCGCGAGTGAGACGAGACCTCGAGAGCGCAGGGTCATACGTACCTCCGGTCGCAGTGTGTAGGGGACCCTCTGAAGCGTATATGAAGATCCTCGCAAGAGGTGCAGCCCCCTCGCGTTACCGTAGCGCATCCTCCCGCCCATTTCAACGAACCTTCATTCACGCCCGCCGATTCTTCAGCAAACGTGCTGCACTAGACCCGTTGACAGGAGGCGTCGCATGGCCTGGAATCCTATCGTTGTCGGCGTCGATGACTCCGCGGAGTCGCGCCGTGCGGTCGCACTTGCCTGGAAGATCGCGGAGGCCGTCGGCGCGCCACTCATCGCGGTGCACGCGGTTCCCGATCTCTGGCTGGCCGGGGGACTCGACGAGATGCCGGTGATGCTGCCCGAGATTCGTGATACGCTGATCCGTGACGCGCGCAAACAGATCGAGCGGCTGCTCGCAGAGGTGCTGCCCGCGGAGGCTCGACCCCGTCTCGAAGTGCGGAGTGGCGCCCCGGCGTTCGCGATCGCCGAGGTGGCGCGCGCCCGCGGCGCGGAGCTGGTCGTCCTCGGCGGCCGAGTGCACGGCCCGCTCGCGCGCGGCCTGGGACGCAGTACTGCGCACTACCTGGTGCGAACCCTCGACGTGCCGCTGCTCGTCGTCGCGCAGCCTCGGGAGCCGTTCACCCGGGTGCTCACGGCTCTGGATTTGTCGGACGCCTCTGTCCCGACGCTCAAGACGGCTGAGCGATTCGCGGAGCTGCTGCACGGTGAGCTGCGGATTGCGCACGTGGTCGAGCCGTTGCGCCTGATGTATCTGCCGATCGCCCCGTTCGATCAAGAGGGCTTCGCACTCCGTTCGAGCGAAGCGCTTGATCGTCTGCTCGCGCCATTGGCACCGGTCGTTCGCGAGAACGCGGTCGTGCGCACCGGGCCAGCCGCGGAAACGATCGTGGAGGAAGCGAGGACGTGGCGCGCCGACCTCCTGGTCGTGGGGTCGCACGGGAAGGGATGGGTGGACCGGCTGCTACTCGGAAGCACGACGGAGCGGCTGCTCAACGCGCTCCCGACGTCGCTGCTCGTCGTCCCCTTCGCGCTCCGAGCGCGCCGCTCGGCGCACCGACGCGTCGCGCGCAGGGCGAAGCCGAGGACGAAGGCGAGAACGTGAATCACTGGACGCAGGAAGCGGTCGCGTTGCTTGGGTATGGCGGCATCGCCCTGCTGATGCTGATCGAAGACGTCGTCGTGCCGATCCCGTCCGAGGCGATCATGCCGGCGGCCGGGTTCATGGCTGCCCGCTACGGCCTGTCGCTCTGGGGCGTCGTGCTCGCGGGAACCGCGGGCTCGCTGATCGGGGGATTGCCGTGGTACTATCTCGGCAGAATGATGGCCGGAGGCGAGCGCCCCGCCTGGCTGCGACAGCAGCGGTCCTTCGACAAGGCGCAGGAGTGGTTCGTGAGGCACGGCCGCGACGCGGTCGTACTGGCTCGCCTGTTGCCCGGGGTGCGGTCGCTGATTGGGATTCCTGCGGGTGCCGCACGGATGCCGGTGGGCCAGTTTCTGACCTACTCAGCCATCGGCACGCTCGTGTGGACGGGCGCCTTGGCGTATGCCGGCAGCCTCCTCGGCTCGGAATTGCCAGCGGTGACGAAGGCGCTCGGACCGGCGATCTGGGCGATCGTGGCTATCGCGGGCGTCACGTGGTGGGTCCTGCGACGCCGCAAGCTGGTCAATGCCGGCCATCAGCCCTGATGGCCGCGTTGAAGATCAACGCGGGCTGGCACGCGAAGCAGCGGATGCCGGCGAAGGCCACGCTCAAGCAGCGGATCGCTTGGCACATCGCGCACGCCGAGCACTGCGGCTGCCGCCCGATCCCCGCGAAGCTCGTGTCGCAAATCCGCCGTCATCCATCCTGACGCGAGGTGCGCATGTCGAATATCCTGGCCGTTCCCGGTCCGGGCTCGAAATACAGCGTCGCCGGCGCGAACGGCGCTGGATTCTGGGCCGGTCTCTGGCACGGACTCATCGCGCCTATCGTGTTTTTCGTGAGTCTGTTCACGGCCAAGGTGCGGATCTACGAGACCAACAACACGGGTCGCTGGTACGACTGCGGCTTTCTGATCGGCGCGTCGATTGCCTTCGGGGGAGGGGGCTCGCGCGTGATCTACTATCAAGCCCCGTCAGGGACGACGGTGATCACTTGACTAGCGGGCGACCCGCACCTTCGCCTCGGCGGCTCCTTCGGGTGTGAGATCGCGCTGGCCCAGCTCGACGCCGACCTTCTTGAGGAACTCGTTGGGCGGCGTGCCCCCGGCGAAGACCCACACGTAATCGTTCGGCAGCTCGCGGAGCTGGCCGGCCACGTCGAGCACCACCGATTTCTCGCGGATCTCCTGCGGCTGCGACTGGAACAGGACTCGGACCTTGCCGGACTTCGTGTACTCGCGCAGCCGTTGAGTGTTGCGCTCCTTGATCCGGGTGAAAGCCTCCTGCCGGTACGAAAGGGTGACCGTGTTGCCCTTCTGGTGCGCCAGACCCATCGCCGATTCCACCGCACTATCGCCTCCGCCGACGACGAGGATCTTCGCGCCCGTGTAGGCCTCGGCTTCGATCAGGCTGTACATCACCTTGGGCAGCTCCTCGCCTTTCACGCCGAGCTTGCGGGGCGTCCCGCGGCGGCCCAGCGCCAGAATGACGGTCCACGCGCGATACTTGCCCTTGCTGGTCGTGATCGCGAATGCGCCGTCGGGTTCCTTGCGGATGTTTTCCACCTTCTCGCAGGTGTTGACCTTGAGTCCCGACCGCCGGTGCAGGTTCTGCCACAGCCGCAGCAACTCCTCCTTCGAGATCTTGAGCTTGCTGAACTTGCCGTGCAGCGGGAGCTCGACGGGACTCGTCATTACGAGCTTCTGGCGGGGGTACTTAGCAACGGTGCCGCCGAGCTCGTCCTGCTCGAGCGTGATGTAGCGCAGCTTGCGCTCGATTGCGCGCAGGGACGCGCTGATCCCTCCGGGGCCCGCCCCGACGATGCAAACGTCGTACGCTCCTGGCGCGCCGGCGCGCCCTCGAATCCTCGGCAACCGCCCGGCGATCGTGTCCACGCAATCGCGTCCCTGGTTCACGGCATTCTTGATCAATGCGAGCCCGCCGAGCTCTCCCACGACGAACATGTTCGCGACGTTGGTCTCGTACTCGGGCGAGAGGCGCGGCATGTCCGCTCCCACGCTCGGGCTCGCCATCACGATCGTGATGGCGCCGACAGGGCACGCCTCGGCGCAGAGTCCATGACCGATGCACTTGTGCCCGTTCACGATGGCGGCCTTGCCGGCGATCACGGCCAACACGTCGCCTTCCGGACACGCATCCACGCATGCGCCACACCCGATGCAATACATGGCGTCGATGTGGGGATGCTGGGCGCGCGGCCCAGCATCGGAGCGAAGGTTCCCCCGCGCCGCCGCGGCGACCGCCGCGGATTCCTTCTTTCGGGTGCGCCGGACGTGGGACAATACCAGCCATCCGAGCATCGCGGCGAATGCGACATACACCAGCGTGCTGTCCATACAGTCCTTGCATTCCTTAAACATGAAGAAAGCGTGAAGGGGGGAACGCTGCCGGACTTCCCCAGTCTACTCCGTTCGCCACGGTCGGAATGTGAGCGAGGTCGCATGGCCCCGGCCAGGGGGACCGTGGCCTGCGTCACCGATCTCTGGCGGCAACGGCGATATCAAGGCTCCCACTATGCCACCTCCACTGCCGGAGCGCCGCATGAGCGCGCCGGCGCGAGCGCCGCTGCGTGTTCCCGCGACCCTTCGTCCCGCTCCCCTCCGGGAGCGGCCCCGCGGGCGCGGCGCGCTTTTCCTGTTCGTCACCGTGCTTGGCGTGCTCTGTGTCTTGGGCGCGCCCTATTACGCGGGTACGCAGGGGGAACGGGTCCGCAGCCCGCTGCACCCGTGGTTCAAGCCCGCCGGATATGTGGGGCAGAGCGCCGGGCTCCTGGCCCTCGCGATCTTCCTTTTCCTCTGGCTGTATCCGCTGCGAAAGAAATTCCGCTGGCTCGCGTTCACCGGGACCATCGCGAAATGGCTCAATGTGCACGTGCTCGCAGCCTTGGGGTTGCCGCTCCTCGTCGCGATTCACGCGGCTTGGCGCTTCCGAGGTTTGATCGGCCTTGGCTTCTGGTCGATGATGATCGTGTGGGCGAGCGGAATCGTGGGCCGCTACATCTACGCGCGCATTCCGCGCAGCCGGGCCGGCGTCGAGCTCACGATCGAGGAGATTGCCGCCCAGCGGAAGGTGATCATTGACGACATCACGCGGCGGAGCGGCCTCGACGCGAATCTGGTCGAGACCACCCTGGCCGCGGGGCGACCGGCCCCGGGTGTGCGGCGGGGAGTCATCGGGACGCTGTGGAGCATGGTGACGGACGATCTCGCGCGGCGCCGCGCCGCGCGGGCGCTGCACCGCCTGTGGCGATCGCGCGGGCGCACGCGCCGCAAACAGGACCGGCGGATGATCGGCGAGGTCATGAAGCTCGCGCGCCGCGAAATGGCGCTGGCGCAGCAGGCCCGTATGCTCGACGCTACCCACGCGGTGTTCCGATACTGGCACGTGCTGCATCGGCCCGTTGCGGTAGCCTCCCTCGTGGCTGTGCTCGTGCATGTGGCGGTGGTGGTCGCGCTCGGCGCGACGTGGCTGTGGTGAGGTATGCCGCACTGGTGCTGGCTCTCATGTGCTTTGGCACTCCGGTGATCGGCCAGATCTCGCCGGGGCCGCTGGCCAAGCCGCACCAGTCCCTCGAGGGACCGCTGCACTGCGTCAAGTGTCACGGCGGCGGGAACAAGGCGCAGATGACGTCGCTCTGCCTCGACTGTCATAAGGAGATCGCGTGGCTCGTGCAGCGGAAGCTGGGGTTCCACGCCGGCGTACTCGATCAACGCTGCACCAGCTGCCACCCCGACCACGCCGGGAGGGACTTCGCCCTGATCAGCTGGCCGGGGGGTGACCTGCAGCGGTTCGACCACGGCAAGACCGGTTGGCCGCTGGACGGCGGTCACCGGAAGGTGAAGTGCGAGGGCTGCCACAAGCCTGAGTTTCGGGTCTCGAACGCCGCGACGCTCTCGGCGCGGCGGGGACCCGACTGGGGGTGGGTGGGACTCGAGCGGCGGTGCGCCTCATGCCACAAGGACGTGCACCGCGGGCGCCTCGGCACGGCATGCGACAAGTGTCATGTGGCGACGAGCTGGAAGACGATCAACAAGTCCTCGTTCGACCACGACAAGACAAAGTATCCGCTGCGCGGCCGCCATGTGGAGGTGGCGTGCGATAAATGCCACGATTTCTCCGCAACGAAGGTGGCGTCCAATCCCCGGTTTGCGAGCTGCACCGACTGTCACAAGGACGACCATGCGGGGACCGCAACCCTCGCTGGCCGGCTCGTGGACTGCGCCGCGTGCCACGCGGTGGACGGATGGCAGCCCTCCACGTACACCGTGGCGCAGCACCGGCTCGCCAAATACCTCCTCGAAGGGCGGCACGAACTGGTGAAGTGCGAAGCCTGTCACGTGAAACGCCCGCCCGGCGTGCCGGTCACGCAACTGGGTTCGGCAGGCGTGTGGATGCGGCCCGTGGCAACCCGGTGCCGCGATTGCCACCCCGACGACCACGGCGGTCAGCTGGCTCGTCGGCCGGACCGGGGGGAGTGCAGCGCCTGCCACACGGTGAAGGGTTGGAAGCCCAGCACGTACACCGTCGCGACGCACGCGACTCTGCGGCTGCGTCTCGAGGGTAGGCACGCGGCAATCGAGTGTCGCGCATGCCATGGCCCCAATCGCGTCGGCCTGCCGGCGCTGCCGGACACCCAGGTCCTCGGCCGGGCTGCGGTCGCGCTCGCACTGAAGGAGATCGACTGCGTGGCGTGCCACGTCGACCCCCACAAAGGACGCTTCGCGGCGGGCGGGTCCCGGGCCAAGGGCACGGGGTGTCTGGCGTGTCACGACCTGCAGACGTTCCGGCCGTCCACGGCCGACGTGGCTGCGCATGCGAAGTTCAGCTTCGTGTTGGAAGGCGCGCATCGGGCGACGGCGTGCGTCGGTTGCCACGCGGAGATGAAGCAGGCCGGCCCCGCCAAACGGTCGTCCCTGCTGCGGGCGGCCAGCGGCATTGTCGAACTCCGCTTCGAGGCGAAGCACGAGTGCGCGGACTGCCACGAGACGCCGCACGGGCGTCAATTCGACGCGCGGAAAGACCGAGGCCGGTGCGACGCCTGCCACGGGGTGGACGCCTTCGCCCCAGCTTCGAAGTTCGATCACACAAGGGACGCCACGTTCTCGACCCGTGGCGCCCACGAGCATGCGCCGTGCAACCAGTGTCATTCGACGGACCAGAAGGGCCGTACGCCGAAGACGGTGATCTACCGACCGGTTTCCGGGAAGTGCGAGAGTTGCCACGGCAGCGAGTCAAAGAAGGAGTCCAAATGAGACGTCTCACATTGCTCGGGCTCGTCCTGCTGTTCGTGGCTCCCCTCCAGGCCCAGCAGCATACCCGCTCGCCGCACGGCGACCTGAAGATCGAGTGCGCCACCTGCCACAGCGGCCAGGGCTGGACCCCGGTGCGGATTGCCAAGACGTTCGACCACTCCAAGCTGGGCTTCGCTCTTGCTGGGGCTCATGGCACCGCCACCTGCCGGGCCTGCCATCAAGGCCTCGATTTCAAGGGCGTCAAGTCGGAGTGCATCTCCTGTCACGCGGATAGCCACCGGGGCGAGCTGGGCGCGAACTGCGCCCGCTGCCACACGACGCGCAGCTTCCTCGATCGCGAAGTGATGACCAAAGCCCACCAGTTAACCCGGTTCCCCCTGGAGGGCGGGCATCTGGGCGTGGATTGCTCCGACTGCCACAAACCGGGCGGACAGGGTTCGCTCCAATTCGTGGGGACGCAGACCGAGTGCGTCTCCTGCCACAAATCGGACTTCAACAGCGCCCCGAACCACGTCGCCGACAACTTCCCGACCACCTGCACGGGATGCCACAGCCAGGTGGCCTGGAACCGGGTGGCCGGCCTGGCCGGCAGCCATCCCTCGAACCCGATCGCGCTGAGCGGGGTGCATGGCAACCACCAATGCACCGACTGCCATCTGGCCGGGCGGGCGTATTCGGCAGTGAAGCAGACCTGCGACGGCTGCCACCATAGCGACTTTGTTACAGCTAAGGACCCGGACCACGTGGCCGCGCCGTTCTCGACCACCTGTACTACCTGCCACGCCCTCGTGGCGGGGTGGACCGGTGCCAACTACGCCACCCATTCCACCACGCCGATCAATCCCAAGCAGGGGGCCCATGGAGCGGTCAC
>JBGPIJ010000016.1:0-19949 GCA_041484865.1 Gemmatimonadota bacterium | reverse complement strand
GTCTTCCCTCTACCCGGTGATCCGTCATGCCCATGGCGCACTCCCAAGCGAACCCTGATCGCCGACGAAACCCCGATCGCCGCACGCTCGACGACCGTCGGTCCGGCGTCGACCGTCGGTCGAGAGGGGACCGGCGCCGGGTAGCCCTCGCCCCGGAGGTCGAGCGTCGGCTTAGGGCGGAGCGGCGCGGGGCGGTGGAGAGACGCGGACGGGCGCGCCGCTCGCTCCTCGCGCGCCGCCAGCTTCCCGACCGCCGGCGTCATTCCGGGGTCTTGCCGCCGATCTGAATCAGCGGGCCTTCGAGTGGAGGGCGATGTCGCGGATCAGGCGCTCGAGCGCGACGAAGTCAAAGGGCTTGGAAACGCTCGGGACGCCGGCGCCCTCGAGCAGCTCCTCCGTGTCGGGGGCGAACGCGTTTCCCGTGCTGAAGATCAGGCGCGCCACGAGCTCCGGGCGCTCGCGCCTCAGGTGCGCGACGAAGTCGCGGCCGTTCATCCCCGGCATCCGCACATCGGAGAGGATGACGTCGAAGTCGTGCTGCTTGAGGGCGCGCAGCGCCTCCCCGCCGTCTCCCACCGCCACCACGTCGATGTCGCGGCGCGCGAGATAG
Source organism: Gemmatimonadota bacterium (assembly GCA_041484865.1). Lineage (GTDB taxonomy): Bacteria > Gemmatimonadota > Gemmatimonadetes > Gemmatimonadales > GWC2-71-9 > AG25. Next base: position 19,339 of record JBGPIJ010000016.1, on the reverse strand, counting down.
CGGAGCACGGCCTCACGCAGCGGGGCCTCGTCGTCCAGAAGCAGCACGCGGATCCGCGTGGCCGGTTCCCCGGTGAGCGCGATCGGCTCGGGCGCGGAACGCGTCTCCGCGCGCGGATCGCGCGGCAAGGCGATCACGAACCGCGCCCCCTCGCCGGGCTCCGACTCGACCCAGACCCGACCGCCGTGCTCCCGCGCGATCCCGTAGCAGATCGACAGTCCAAGACCGGTTCCCACGCCCTCCGGCTTGGTGGTGAAGAACGGATCGAACACGCGGGCGCGGACGTCGGGCTTGATTCCGGGGCCGTTGTCGGCGACCTCGAAGAGCACTTCCTGCTCGGTGGACACGGACCGGATGGTGATCGTCCGCGGACGCTCCACGGTGACCAGCGCCTGCTCCGCGTTGATCATGAGGTTCAAGAGCATCTGTTGCATTTCCGAGACGTTGGCCCAGATCCTCGGATCGGTCGGGTCGAGCTCGAGCGTCACGGCGATGTTGAGCGTCGAGAGATGATAGGAGCGGAGCGCGAACGTCCGCCGCAGGATGTCGTTGAGGTCGAGGAGCGTTCGTTCCTTGCCGCCGGCGCGCGCGAATGCCAGCAGATTCTGCGTGATGCGGCCGATGCGCGTGGCCTCGTCGTGGATCATCTGCGCCATTTCGCGCTGTTCGGGGCCCAGGTCGTCCAGGAGCAGCGTCTGGGCGAACCCCGAGATGATGGCCGCTGGGTTGTTGATTTCGTGGGCGACACCGCTCACGAGCTGGCCCACCGCGGCGAGCTTCTCGGCCTGTTGGAGCTGCGATTCGGTGCGCTTCACATCGGTGATGTCGCGCACTGAAGCGAGCACCCGGGAGACCCGCCAGCCGTCGCGGATAGGGGCGTACAAGAACGCTTGCACGCCCCGGGTTGCGTCGTTGCGCGGCGAGAGCACCTCGAACCGCCGCACTTCGCCCTGGAACGCCGCGTCGAGATGGTGCCGCAGGGTGGGCGCGGCGACCGGGTCAAGAAACTCGAAGATGTGCAAGCGTTGACCCGCGCCCGCGGGCTCCTTCATCGCCCGGGCCGAGGCGTTCATGTCGATGACGAGCCCCTCTCGATCGAGCACGAAGATCGCCTCGGGGACGGCCTCCATCACGAGCCGGAGGTTCCGCTCGGCCGCCGACGTCGCCGCGAGCGAGTCCATCAGGGAGCGCGTTTGTGCCGCGACTTCGCGCTCGAGCAGCTCGGCGTAGCGCCGGTCCGCGTGCAGCGCGTACGCGAACCGCACCCCGACGATCGCGATGCCGACGGTCACCCACGGCGCCGTGACGGCGGTCATGCCGGGGTGCAACGCGTTGGTGATGGCGAGCGCCGCAATGCCGGCGATCGCGACGAAGACCGCGATCAACCGCGCCGCGTCGCCCGAAAGGCCGCCGCTCGCGCCCGGCGGCATGAGCCCCCGCTCCGGGGCGAACGCCGCGGCCCCCGCCACGAGCAGGAGCCCGGCGTCCCGGATCACGTCCCACAGGCCGACCGCCGGCCACATCCCGTCGCCCGCCAGCCGCGCGCGCATCACCGCCGCGAGACCGATGAGGACGATCCCGATCGTGACGAGCCCGGCGACACCCACGGGCAGGCTGCGACGGCGCACCATCTGATGAGCGACGGCCCATAACATCGTCACGCCGCCCCCCGCGGCCACGAGGCTCATCATGAGCGGCGGTCCGGACCGCGTCCGCACCAAGGGGGTGAAGAGGAACACGTAGCCGAGCGCGACGGCGGTGAACGTCACGAGCCCCGCGTCGAGCGCCACGTGCGGCTCCTGCCGGCGGGCCTGCGGCGGCATGAGGTCGCGCAACGCGAACGCGAAGCAGACCGCGGCGACGACGCTCCCCAGGCTGGCGAGGGAGGGCTGCGGTCGTCCATCCACGGACAGCTGTGCTGCGAGCAGCGCCGCGCACGCCGCCGCGATCCAGCCCCATGCCCCGCGCTCGCCCGCCGACGCGTGGCGTAGCGCCAGCGCCGCGCAGCCCGTGGCATAGCCCGCCGCCCAGGTGGCGCACACCGCCGCGATCACGCCTCGCGACGTTTGCTCGGACGGCGCCAGCAGGTACGCGAGCGCGATGACCGCGAACGACGCGATTCCGACCAGAGCGAGGAGCCCGGGACGGCCTTTCCACACGGAGACGTGAGCCCAGGCGGCCGACCGAGCCCCATCCCGCAGGCGGCGCAGGCTGACGGACAGCGTCATTGCGCGAGCGGGTCGACGCTCACGGCGAGCGAGCGCCGTGCGGCGGGGATGGGGGTCGTGGCGTGTACGCTCTCCCAGATCTCTCGATTCAACTCGTCCTCGTCAGCGGCATCCGGACCGGTGAGATCGCGCGGGGGAACCCGGGAGCGATAGGCGGTCGGATTGCGCTGATCCAACGGCCAGGTGCTGGATACGTGCCGGAACAGACCGGTATCCGCCACCGTCGTAAAGGCGTTCCACAACGGCGTCGCCGCTGCGTCGTATTGGCTCAGGCTCCCGAGTCCCAGGATCAGCTCCATCGATCGCAGCACCGAGCTGGTCGTATAGAACGTACTGTCGACCGTTCCGCGCTTGCCGTATGGAGAGGCCAGCAGCAGCACCGAGCGGTGGGAGTCCACGTGGTCCGGGCCGTTCTGCGCGTCATCCTCGAGCGCGAAGACCGCGAGTGACGGCCACACCGGGGAACGGCCGAGCCGCTCGACGAGCTGGCCCAAGGCGAGGTCGTTGTCGGCCACCATCGCCCGGGGCGTCGGCTTCCCCGGCTGCCGTCCCTGCGTGTGATCGCGCGGCAGCCACACGAGCACGAGATCGGGAAACCTCCCTTGTCGGTCCCAGCTGTCTACCGAGTCGCTCAACAGGCGCGCCCGGGTCGTGTCGGCGACGCTCAGCACGAACCCCGGATAGTTCGCCGCAGTGATACCCCGGAGTCCGGCGATGTTGGTGCGCGGCCGCGTCGCGGCGGTCGAGTCCCGCTCGTCGGACTCGGTCATCTCGCCGAAGTTCACTACCCAGAGGCCGCGCTTCCGAGCGGCGTCCCAGAGGTAGGCGTCGCGGCGATTGGCGAGGTCCTCGCCGCTCGTCAGGTCCCAGTGGCGCCGCCGCGAGTACACCTGCGGCCAGGTCTTCTCGATGTATTCGTTGGCGAACGCGGCGTCCGTCCATTCGTGCCCGTCCGCGCTCACGTCTCCGTCGACGTAGAAGTTGTCGAACAACACCCACCGCGCTGCGATGGCGTGCGCGTTCGGGGTCACCGAGTCGTTGAAGATCGCGAGCGCCGCGTCGCCGTTTCCGCGCGCCGCATCACCAAACACCTGGTCGTACGTGCGATTCTCGCGGATCACGTAGACCACGTGCTTCACCTGCGGCGGAAAGCCCCAGGAGCGGGCGGGAGGGTTGGGCCGGAGCCGCGCGTTGGAGAACGGGCTCAGGTTTCTGACCCGACGCGTGTCGCGCAGCAGCGCGGCGGAGTCGGGGACCGGGATGATCGAGAGCGAGCCAGTGAGGATGTCGGCGATATACTCTCCGTGGGGATTGGCGCGGGATCCGCTCCCTTTGCCGTTGACGACGAACAGCGTGTCTCCGCCCCGCGACGTGGCGACGGCGGTGGGATACCAGCCGACGGGTATCAACCCCGCGACCAGGAGCCCTGTCTCGCCGGAAGCGATGCGCACCACGGCGACGGCGTTGTTCCCGGCCATCGCCACGTAGAGGGTGCGGCCGTCCGGGGAGAGCGCGAGCGCGTTGGGATCGCTTCCGACGGGGGCGTGCGGTGCGAGCGCCACAGTGAGCTGCTCCACTGCCCGCCCGCGGGTGAGATCGACCCGCGCCACGCCGTTCGCGCCCGCGAGCGCCACGAACAGCGTGCTCCCGCGCAAAGCGAGCGCCGACGGATGAGGGCCGACGAACAGCGCGGACGAGCGGACGGATGGACGGGCGGACAGATCGATCACCGAGATGGTCGAATCGCCCCAATTACTCACGTAGAGATGCAGCGAATCGGCGACCACCGTGTACGGCCGGTGGCCCACGGCGAACGCACCGCGCCGCGTGAGCGCGCCGGCGTCGATCAGGTAGACGCTGTCGCTCAGGTTCCCGACCGCCGCAATGAGCCCGCGCCGAGGGACGACGGCGACCCCGGCCACGAACAGGTGCGCGGTCGGCTCCGCGAGGGCGACGGTGTCCGTCCGCCAGTCGGAGCCGACGCGCACGAAGCGGTACAGCCGGTTGCTGCCGCCGCCGCTCGCCCAGAGCGTATCGGCCGGGTCGCCGCTCCGCGCGAGCCCGAGCCAGGCGGCGTCGAGCGGGTGCTGCCACTTCGTGGCCGCGGAGATCGGATCAATGCCCACGAGTCCGTTCTCGCCGTGGCCGTTGTTCGTGACCACGACGGACCCGTCGGAGAGCGTCACGACGTTGAGCGGCAGTGTCCCGACTGGAACCTGCCGTCCAGCGGGTTGAATCCGCCACCCCGACGGCAGCAGCGTCACCCCACCGCCCAGGGGACCCGGGACGAGTCGCTTGGCGACGAGGGCGACGACGAGCGCCGCCGGCAAGAGGAGCAGCGATTTGCGTGACATGGTCCGCCGGGTTGGTTATGGTAGGTGATCGTCGCAGGCGGAGCGTCCGTGCACCGGGAACTGAGTGGCAAGCTGCATAGGAGAAGCCGTATTGCCAAGAGGGCCGGTTGATCGCGTGACCGGCCTCATTTTTCACCTCATTCCGCACACACACTGGGACCGCGAGTGGTACCTCCCGCACGCGGTGCTTCAGGCACGGCTGGTCGCGATGATGGACGACCTGATCGACCGGCTCGAACGCGATCCCGGCTACCGCAGCTTTCTGCTCGACGGGCAGACGGTGCTCGTGGAAGACTATCTGCGCGTCCGACCGGAGCGGGCGGGAAAGATCCGCGCGCTCGTCGAGACGGGACGGATCCAGCTCGGCCCGTGGTATGTGCTCGCCGACGAGCTGATCCCGTCGGGGGAGGCACTGGTGCGAAATCTCCTTGCCGGCGCGGCCGACGCCGAGCGCTGGGGCGGCCGGAGCGACGTGCTGTACTCTCCGGATGCGTTCGGCCATCCTGCGGTCTGGCCGGATCTCGCGCGCGAGTTCGGCATCAAGCACGGTGTCGTGTGGCGCGGCCTGGATGGCGCGGCCGGGACGGAGCGGGACCTGTACCGCTGGCGCGGGCCCGGCGGACGCGAGGTACTACTCTGGCACCTCTCGTCCGCGGGCTACGAAATCGGCGCCGATCTCCCGGCGGATGCGGCACGGCTGCCCGAGATGTGGGTGCGGGTGCGCGACGCGCTCGCGAGCCGCGCGGCCACGGCGCATGTGCCGGTGTTTATCGGCGCCGACCACCACGCGGCGCATCCCGACATCGCGCGCCTGCGCGACCTGCTCGCCGAGCTCGAGCCCGCGCACGCCTTCCGCGTGTCGCGGCTCGACGAGTTCTTTCAAGCGCTCGAAGACGGAGCCGGAGGAACGTCCGCCCGGCCGCTGTCGGGTGAGCAGCGCGCCTCCAATCGCCGCACGTGGGCGCTGCAGGGCGTGCATGGGACGCGCGCGCCGCTCAAGCGGCGCAACTCGACCGTCGAGCTGTGGCTCGAGCGCTTTGCCGAGCCGCTCGCGGCGCTGGCCCGCCGCGCCGGCGGCCGCGACCGGCAGCCGCTGCTCGCCTTCGCGTGGCGGACGCTACTGCGGTGCCAATTCCACGACACCATCGCGGGGTCGGTGAGCGACGAGGTGGCGGAGTCCGCGGCCCAGCGGCTCGCCAGCGCCGAAGCGCTCGCGCGCGAGATGGTCCGCGGCAGCGTGCACGATCTTGTGCGGCACGATCCCGATGCGGCGCGCGAGCACTCAGGCCCCAGGCATCCCGCGCTCGTTCTCTGGAACCCGGCGGCGCGCGCGCGCAGCGGTGTGACGGTCGCGGACCTCACGTTCTTCGTCCGCGACGTGCTCGTCGGTCCGCCTTCGGGCCGGCTCGCGAGAACCGGGGAGGGGGAGCAGCCCTTCGCGCTCGGGATTCCGGGAGGGTCCGCGATTCCCGTGCAGGTGTTGTCGCGCGGGGTCTCGGAGGAACGGCTCGATGCGGCCCGGCACTATCCCGATCAGGACGAGGTGCTGCGCGTGCGGGTCGCCTTCCGCGCTCCGTCGACACCGGGGCTCGGCCTCACCGCGCTGACGCTGCGCGCGCGCGAGCCGCTCGCCTCCGATGGCGGAGCGATGGCCCGAGGTCGATCGCTCGCCAACCATTGGGTCGAAGTCGGGATCGAATCGGGGGGCGCGCTCTCGCTGCACGATCGGCTGACCGGACAGCGCTTCACCGAGCTGCTCCGTCTCGAGGACGAAGCCGATGCCGGTGACACCTACACCTACGCGCCCGCGGCGCGCTCCCGACGGGTGCGGGCGAGCGGTCCGGTGGCGGTGCGCGCCGTCGCCAAAGGACCGCTCGTCGCCGCGCTCGAAGCGCGATGGGAGCTGCGACTGCCCTCCGGACGCATCGGGGCTCGGCTCGTGGTCACGCTCCACGCGGACAGCCCGCTCGTACGCTGCGTATTGGAGGTGGACAACCAGGCGTACCACCACCGGCTGCGCGCGCGGCTCGCCACGGGGCTGACGGGGATTCCGGTCGTCGCCGGCACGGCGTTCGGCGCGGTCACGCGGGCGCCGGTGATGTTCGCGGCGGCGGATTACCCGCTCGAGACCCCCGTGCGCACCGCGCCGGCGCATCGTTTTGTCGCGGCGGCGCGCGGGCAGCGCGGGCTCGCGCTGCTTGCTCCCGGCTTTTTTGAGTATGAGTGGACGCGGCGGGGTGATCTGCTGTTCACGGTGCTCCGCGCGGTAGGCCAGCTCTCCCGGCCCGACCTTCCGACGCGTCCCGGTCACGCGGGCTGGCCCACCGCGACGCCTGGGGCGCAGTGCCTCGGCCCAACGCGCGTCGAGCTGGTGCTCGCTCCCGTGTCCCACGCCGACGTCGAGGACGGCCACGTCGTGCCGGCGCTGTGGGAAGACAGCTTCGTGCCGCTGCGAGGATTCTGGCTGCGCGACGCCGTCGATCTCAGGCCGCAGACGACCGAGGTCGCGCTCGAGGGCCCCGGACTCGTGCTCTCGGCGGTGAAGCCGGCCCAGGCTGGTTCCCCGATGGTGCTTCGCTGCTACAACGCCACCGGACGGCGCGTCGGCGGCATATGGAGGTTCGGCGAGGGGATCAAGAGCGCGCACCGTGTCCGGGCCGACGAGCGCAGCTCGGCCCCCCTGGTGCTCGAAGCCCGGGGCCGGACGCTGCGCTTCGCCGCTGAACCGCACGAGATCGTGACGATCCTCGTCACCTGAAATGCGGAACGCGGAATGCGGAATGCGGAATTGATGGAGGAGCATCATCTCCCCACGGGGCGTACCGCGCGGTACTTCACGCTCGGGGGCGAGGCCGCAGTGCGCGAGGTGTGGCTCGTCCTGCACGGCTACGGGCAACTTGCGAGCGCGTTCCTGCGGGACTTCGAGCCGCTCGCCGATCCGTCACGCCTGATCGTCGCGCCCGAGGCGCTGTCCCGCTTCTACCTCGCTCCGATCGCGAGCGGACCCGCCCGGCGCCGCGTGGGCGCGACCTGGATGACGCGCGAAGACCGGCTGGTCGAAATCGACGACTACGTGCGCTATCTCGATGCGCTGTACGCGCGCGTGTTCGAGACCGTCACCCGCTCCGAGACGCGGGTCACCGTACTCGGATTCTCACAGGGGACGGCCACGGCGTGCCGCTGGCTGACGCGCGGAGCGGTGCGCGCCGACCGGCTGATTCTCTGGGCCGGCGAGGTGCCGCCCGACCTCGATCCCGCCGCCGCGCGGGCGCGTCTCAGCACCTTGGATCTCATCTGCGTGGTCGGTCGGCGGGACGAGCTGATCACGACCAAGATCGTCGCGCGTGAGACCGCTCGGCTCGCGGGATTGGGCGTGGGGGCGCGGTTGGTCGAGTTTGACGGAGGGCACGAAGTAAATGCGGAGACGTTGCGTCAACTCGCGCGGGACGGGGGAAGCGGGAAGCGGGAAGCGTAGGTCGTCTCGCGCGTCACACTTCCCGCTTCCACCCTCCCGGTTCCCGCGCGTCCAACCCATCCCGCAACGCATCCCCGACCAACGCACACGCCACCACCACCACCACGACGGCGATTCCGGGTGCCATTGCCACCCAGGGTGCGTTGACCAGGGTGTCCCGTCCCGAGGCGATCATGTTGCCCCACGAGGGCGCGGGCGGCTGTACGCCCAGGCCCAGGAACGAGAGGCCGGCCTCGAGGGTGATGGCGTTCCCGACGCCGAGGGCGGCCGCGATGATCACCGGCGTGAGGGCGTTCGGCAGCATGTGGCGCCACAACACGCGGCTCGGCCGCGCCCCTGCGGCGCGCGCTCCCTCGATGAACGGCCGCGCCGCGAGCGCGCGCACCTCGCCGCGCACCAGTCGCGCGATCGTCATCCATCCCGTCGCGCCGAGCACGAGGATGACGAGGGTCGTGCTCGGCGGCCACAGGGAAGCGAGCAAGAGCAGCAGTACCACGCGCGGCAGCGCCAGCGCGAAATCGATGAGCGCGACGAGCGTGGCGCCGAGGCCTCCGGTAGCGTACCCCGCGGCAGCGCCGATCGAGATGCCCAGCACCACGGACAGCAGCACCGCGACCGCGCTGACCGAGAGCGAGATGCGGGCCCCGTAGGCGAGGCGGGTCCAGACGTCCCGCCCGAAGCGATCCGTGCCGAGCGGGTGAAAGACTCCATGTCGATCGACCGTGAGGGGCGGGATGAATCGAGCACCGACGACGTCGTCCTGGGCGGCGGGGCGCCCGCTCGTGATCACGGGCGCGGCGAGCGCGATGCCGATGACCATGCAGAGCACCGCTGCTCCGAAGCTCCCCTGCCGGTCGCCGAGCAGTCGCTTCACGGCCGCTCCACCCGATGGCGGATGCGGGGATCCGCGACACCCGTGAGTGCGTCGGCCAGGAGGTTGCCGAGGACCACGAGTGCGGCGCTCACGGTCGTCGCGGCCATGACGACGGGATAGTCCCGGGCCTGCACCGCTTCGACCAGCACTCGGCCCACGCCGGGCCATGCGAACACCGCTTCGACGAAGACCGCGCCCGAGAACAGTGCCGGCAGCGAAAGCCCGAGGAGCACGAGCACGGGGATCAGGGCGTTGCGGAGCACGTGATGCACCATCACCCGAGCCGGCGAGGCGCCCTTCGCCCGGGCCGCCGTAATAAACGGCAGACCGGCGACGTCGGCCATGGCGCCTCGCACGAAGCGCGAAGCGCCGCCGATGCCGATGAGCGTGAGGGTCGCGAGCGGGAGGGCGAGATGCCGCAGTCCGTCGCTCAGGCGGGCCCATCCGCCGAGCAGATCGGCGTCGAGCCCCGCGGCGCCGAACGCCGGCAACACTCTGGCCCAGTAGGTGAACACCAAGACGAGCATGAGCCCGAGCCAGTAGCCGGGCAGCGCGAACAGCGTGACGCTCGCGACGGAGAGCGCCGTGTCGAGGCGCGAACCGCGCCGCGCGGCCTGCACGGCGCCCACCGCGAGCCCCAGCGTGTAGCTCAAGAGCAGCGAGAGGCCGACGAGGCGCACCGTGGCGGGCCACGCGCTCGCGAGCACCGCGCGCACCGGCCGGCCCGTGGCGATGCTCGCACCCCAATCGCCCCGCGCCGCGCGGCCGATCCAGCTCGCGAACTGCGCGGGCAAGGGCTGGTCGAGCCCGAGCGCGTGCCGTGCCGCGGCGAGCTGCGCCGCGGTGGCGGACGGGCCCAGCAGCCGCTCGGCGGGGTCGCCGGGAGCGAGGCGGAGCAGAACAAAGGTGAGCGTCACGACGCCCAGCACCACGAGGCAGGCGGCGAGCGCGCGGCGGACGAGCGCGGCGAGCATGCGCCGAATCTCGCGTGGCGCCGAGGCCGCCGCTAGAATGCACGCGTGTCGCGACGTGCGTGGTGCGCGCTGCTGGTGACGGCGGCCGCCTGTGGCGCCGGGGGCAGCCAGCGTCACGGGCGCTCGGTCGTGTTCGCATCCGGCGCGGACCTCCAGAGCGTCAATCCGCTGGTGACGGTCCATCCGTTCGCGAAGCAGATCGAGCGCTATGCCCTGCTCACGACGCTGGCGCGCTACGATTCCGCCCTTGTCCCCGAACCGTATCTCGCGCGGTCGTGGCGCTGGTCGGAGGATCGGCGCACGCTCACGCTGCGCCTGTACCGGGGTCTCCGGTGGGACGACGGCCATTCCACCACGGCCCGGGACGTGAAGTGGACGCTCGACGCGGCCCGCGATCCGGCGACCGGCTATCCCCGTCTCGATGATTTCAGCAAGGTGGTTCGGGTCGACGCGCCCGATGACTCCACCGCCGTCATCCAGTTCGCTACGTCACAACCGGGATTCCCCGACGTCTTGACGGATCTCGCGATCCTGCCGGCCCATCTCTTCGACACGGTGCCCCACGATCGACTGCGACGCGCGGCGTGGAACGACCATCCCATCGGTAACGGACCGTTCCGCTTTGTGTTGCACGAGCCGAACCGCCGCTGGGTGTTCGCACCCAATCCCGATTTTCCGGCGGCGCTCGGGGGCCCGGCGCGGCTCGACCGCTTCGTGGTCGTCGTGGTCGACGAGCCCGCGACCAAGCTCGCTGCGCTGGTCGATGGCGAGCTTGATTTCGCAGGTGTCCAACCGGCGCACGCGACGTTTGTACGGCGCGATCCCGATCTCGCGCTGCTGGACTATCCGACCCTCCTCGCGTACGCCGTCATCTTCAACACCCGCCAGCCGCCTTTCGACGAGGAGCGGGTGCGCCGCGCCATCTCGCTCGCCATCAATCGTCAGGAGATCGTCGATGGCTATCTCTTCGGCTTTGGCATGCCCGCCGGCGGCCCGGTTCCGGCGGGGATTCCCGGGGGCGTGTCGTCCGTGCCGCCGCCCGATCCCGATTCCGCGCGGCGGCTCCTCGCCGGTCGCCGCGTGGCGTTTGAGCTGTTGACGGTCGGATCGGGGGAGGCGCCCCTCGAACAGATGCTCCAGGCGCAGCTCGGCCGGGTGGGCTTCGACGTCACGATTCGGCAGCTCGAGCTGACGGCGTTCCTGGACCGGGTGTACGGCGGCGCGCCCCGGTTCCAGGCGGCCGTCCTCGGGATACAAGGAGACTTGAGTGGAGGCTATCTCGGGACCGTGGCGCGGGTGGCGGGGCTGCCGGGCAGCCCGGATCGGGGCGCGATGGTTCGGTTGCTCCAGGATTCCGTTCCCGCCGCGTTCATCTATTATGCGCGGGGGCTTCAGGGGATGAACCGGCGGGTGCGGGGAGTGCGCATGGACCTCCGGGGTGAGCTGCCGACGCTCGGCGATTGGCGGGTGATGCCATGAGGCGTCGCGACCAGCCCACCGAGTTTCACGCCACGGCGCCGGTGCGCCTCGATTTCGCGGGCGGCTGGACCGACGTCCCGCCCTTCTCGGCGCGTGAGGGGGGCGTCGTGATCAACGCGGCGCTGCGACTCGCGGTGCACGTGGAGTTGAAGCTGGGCGGCCCGCGGCTCAGGCTCGAGGCGCGCGATCTGGGCGAGGTGGTCGAATTCGAGCGCCCAAGCGACGTCACGATGGACGGGCGGCTGGTTCTGCATCGGGCCGCCGTCCGCATGTTTCCGGTCCAGATGAACTGCGCCGTCGCGACGTGGAGCGACATCCCGCCCGGCTCGGGACTCGGCAGCTCGGGCGCCCTGGACGTGGCGCTCGTGGCGGCGCTGGCGCGCGCCCGCGGCGACCATTTCTCGGAGCGCGAGCTCGCCGAGCACGCGTGGCACCTGGAAACCGTGGAGGCGCAAATTCCCGGAGGACGGCAAGACCAGTTTGCGGCCGCGTTCGGTGGATTCCATCGGTTCAGCTTCAACGATCCCGATACGGGGGTGGAGCCTGTGACCCTGGACCCGACCTTCGCCACGGCGCTCGAGCGTCAGGTCGTCCTGTGCTATACCGGTCGCTCCCGCCTGTCCGGGGAGACGATCGCCCGCGTGATGACGGCCTACGAACGCGGCGACGCGCGCGTGGCGGGCGCCCTGCGCGGCATCAAGGACACGGCGGAGCAGATGGCGACCGCGCTGCGCGCCTGCGACCTCGCCCGGGTCGGGGCGCTGCTCTCACACAACTGGCGTCATCAGCAGACCCTCGATCCCGAGATGCGGACCCCGGAAATGGCGCGGCTCGAGCAGGCGATGACGGGAGCGGGAGCGCTCGGCGGGAAGGCCGCGGGCGCGGGTGCGGGCGGCTGCATGTTCTTTCTCGCTCCCAACCCGCAGGTGGCGGTCGCCGCGGCGCGGGAGGTCGGGGCGACAGTGCTGCCTGTGGCGTGGGCGAAGGAGGGCGTGCGGGCATGGTGACGGCCGACGACCTGGCGAGACGACGGGAGGAGATCGCGGGCTCGGTGGACCTGCAACGGCTGCTTGAGCGGCTGATCGCACGCGCCGCGCCGCTGCTCGAGCGAATGCCGGTCATTCCCGACGAGAAGGCCCTGCTCTCGAAGGATGGCGGCATCTGCCCGCGCGACGGCGCGCCGCTCGTTTTCGATCCCTTCAGCCCGCGCGCCCACCGCTGTCCGCGCTGCGGCGAGCGCTACGCGGGAGAGCGCCACGACCGTCACTGGGCGCGCTATCAGCATCTCTGGCTCGCCGAACGTGCCGCCCACCTCGCGACCGTGGGCGTCGCCGGCGATCACGCCGCGGCCGCCGCCCGCGCGCGCGACATTCTCGCCGGGTACGCGACACGCTACCTGCGCTATCCCAATCGCGACAACGTCCTCGGGCCGAGCCGGCTGTTCTTTTCGACCTATCTCGAATCGCTGTGGATGTGCAACTACCTCGCCGCCGCCGTGCTGTTGCGCGAGGCCGGGCAGCTCGACGACGCGGCGACCCGCGGCGTCAATCAAGTAGCGGATGAAGCGGCGAACCTGATCGGCGAGTTCGACGAGGGATTCTCCAATCGACAGACGTGGAACAACGCGGCGCTCATGGCGATCGCCGTCTGGTTCGAGGACGAGGACCTGGCGGAGCGCGCCCTCCAGGGGCAGACGGGTCTCGTGGCACACCTGGCGCGCGGCTTCGGCCGCGACGGTCTGTGGTACGAGGGGGAGAACTATCATCTGTTCACGTTGCGCGCCTGGCTCACCGGTGCCGGCTGGGCGCGTCACGCCGGCGTGGATCTGCTCGAAGGGCCCGAAGCGGGTGCGCGCCTCGCCGCGGCACTCAGGGCGCCCGCCGTGACGGCGTTGCCGGATTTCACCTACCCCGCGCGCAAGGATTCCCGATTTGGGGCATCGCTGGCGCAGCCGGCCTATCTCGAGCTGTGGGAGATCGGACTGGCTGCTCAGGGGAAGCGCGAAGGGGGGAGTGGGAAGGGGGAGCTCTGGGGCTGGCTCAATGCGCTCTACGACGCACCCGCCATCGTGCCGGATCTGATGGAGTCGTATCTGCATGACGCTCCCCTCGAGGCACGCCCTGCGCGCCACGGCCGCGGGGACCTGTCGTGGTGGGCGCTGCTCGAGATGACGCCGGAGCTTCCGGCGGACGCGCCGTCCTGGGCGCCGCACGGCGAATTGCTCCCGGACCAGGGACTCGCACTGCTCCGGTCGCCGCGCCGGTACGCCAGTCTCGAGTGCGGGCCTGCGGGAGGGGGGCACGCGCATTTTGATCGCTTGAACCTCATCGTCCACGCCGACGGGACGTACTGGCTTCCCGATGTCGGTACCGCCTCCTACGTGACCCGCGAGCTGTTCTGGTATCGCTCCACGCTGGCCCACAACGCGCCGCGCTTGGACGGCCGGTCGCAGCCTTTCGGCAACGCGTCGTGCGAAGCCTTCGACGATCGGGGGGAATGGACGTGGGCGCGCGGCTGCTATGGCGAGATCACGCGGACGATCGTATCCGGGCCGGAGTACCTGATCGACGTGGTCGATCTCGCGAGCCGCGAGGAACACGTTCTCGAATTGCCGTGGCACCTGCGCGGCGCCGAGGTCGAGACGCCGGGACGCTGGGATGCGGACGCGCTGGCGGACGAGTTCGTCACGGAGGTCGAGCGCTTCGTGGCCGACCAGCCGGGGAGCGTCATCCTCCAGGGTCGAGCCGACGGCAGGCAGCTGCGAGCGCATCTTGCCACCGGCGTGGAGGTGCTCCGCGCTGAAGGACCGGGCCGGCCCCGCAAGCCCGGAGAAGCGGGCGACGGGAGCCGGGAGCGGTTCCATCTGGCGCGCGCGCGAGGGCGTGGCATCCGGCTCGTCACGCTGCTCGAAAGCGTGGGAGAGTCCGCCGTCGTGCGGGCGCTCCGCGTGCGCGGCGACGTGCTCGAAGTAGAGACCCCCCGCGGCGTGGAACGCCATTCCATCGCTCCGGGCGCATGGACGGTCGAGAGTGCCCATGGCACCGTGCGGCTCGCGGGGCGGCGCGAAGCAGGGGCGCCGTTTCACCCGCTCCTCGAAATCGACGCCCCCACGAAGGCGCGCGGACAGGCGCTCCGTATCGGTGACGCCCCCGCCCTCGATGGGACGCCGGCGGGCTTCGACGCGAGCGAGCCGCTGCTGCTCGAGATCGAGGACCAATATCGGCGCAGCGAGGAACCGTACCCCGGACCGGATGAGCTTTCGGCCGTCGCGTACGTCAACTGGACGGAGGAGGCGCTGTACGTCGCCGTCCAGGTCACCAAGCCGGAGCTGTGCTTCCGTGCACCGGACGCGCCGCCGCTGCGGCTCGACAACGAGCCTGACGACATCCATTCGGACGGGCTCCAGCTGTATCTCCAGGAGCGGGAAGACGGGGACGTGATCGGCCTGCTCATCGTTCCTGAAGGCAAGGAGCGCGGCGGGGTGCGCGTCAGCGCCGTCGACGGGACGGCCGCGCGGCCGGAGCTGGTGCGCGGCGCCTGGGAGCGGACCGATCAGGGATACCGCGCGACCATCGCAATCGCGTTCACGGAGCAGGCGCACCCGCACGCGGGAGGCCGGTTGAGCTTCGACCTGATCGTCAACGCCATGTACGCCGATCGCGTGCGGCGCGTCGGGCAGCTGGTGTGGAGCGGCGGCAACGGCTGGATCTGGCTGCGGGGCAAACGGCAGAACCCGGAGCGGTTCGGCGTACTGGAGCTGATCGGATGATCGTGGTCGTGCTGAACGAGCCGCAGGACCTCGTCAACATCGCGCACGTCGTCCGGGGGATGAAGAACTTCGGGCTCCGGGACCTGCGCCTCGTGAATCCGCGCGAGTACGATGCCTTCCGGATCGAAGGCATCGCGCACCAGACGCAGGACGTCCTGGCGCGCGTGCAGCTGCATTCCTCGCTCGAGGCGGCGATCGGCGACTGCGTGCACGTGGCCGGCTTCACGGCGCGCGGCCGCACCGCCAAGCGCAACGTGCAGCGCCCGCGTGAGGCCGCCCGCGAGGTGCTCGCGCTCTCCGAGAGTGGTCCGGTGGCGCTCCTGTTCGGCCGCGAAGACAAGGGGCTCACCAACGAGGCGCTCGATCGCTGCCACCGGGTCGTGACCATCCCGTCCAGTCCGGCCTATCCGTCTCTCAACCTCGCGCACGCGGTGATCCTGATGCTCTACGAGCTGGCGCTCGCGTCGGACGACGCCGCGCCCGAATTCAAGCCGCCGCGACGCCAGGCGGGACCGGCGGTTGTCGGAGACCTCGAGCGCCTGTTCGGCGACATCGAGCACGGGCTCGCGGCGATCGAGTTCTTCAAGACGCGGGACGCCGAGCACGTGATGCGCACGCTGCGCGAGATCATCCACCGGACGCCGCTCGACGAGCGCGAAGTGAAGCTGCTGCGGGCGGCGGCGATCGAGGTCGTGAAATATCGTGAACGATTGGCGCGTCCCGGGCTTCACGTCGACCGGTAGCAAGCGCCCCGCGGCGCTGTTCGGTCCCGCCTCCGAGGGCGGGGAGGCGGGCGTTCCGGTGCGCATGACGCGCGCCGCGGGCTGCCAGGTGTGGGACGCCGCGGGACGCGAATACCTGGACTACATCATGGCCCTCGGAGCCGTGGCGCTCGGCTACGGACATCCGGCTGTCAATCGCGCCGCGGCGGAGGCGATCGCCAACGGCGTCGTAGGTCCGCTCGCCCCCGTGCTCGAGGAAGAGCTGGCGGAAGCGCTGTGCCGGGCGATCCCGTGGATCGAAGCGGTGCGATTTCTGAAGACGGGGGCGGAGGCGGTCGCCGCGGCGGTGCGGCTGGGACGGGTCGCCACCGGTCGCGACCGCGTGCTCGGGTGCGGCTACCACGGCTGGCTCGATTGGTGTCAGGGCGACGGGGCGCGCGGCGTTCCCAGCGCGGTGCGCGGGCTCTACGCCGAATTGCCCTTCAACGACGTCGCCCGCGCGCTCGCCGCCATGCGTGCCGTGGGCGACGACCTCGCCGTCGTGGTCGTGGAGCCGTTCATCGTGGACGAGCCGTCGCGGGAATGGCTCCTGGCGCTTCGTGCGGAAACCGCTCGCGTCGGTGCCGTGCTCGTCTTCGACGAGATCAAGACGGCGTTTCGTCTGGCGGTCGGCGGCGCCGCCGAGCGCTACGGCGTCACTCCGGATCTGGTCGTGCTCGGCAAGGCGCTCGCGAATGGATTTCCGCTCGCGGCGGTCGGCGGACGCGCCGACCTGATGCAGGGGGCCACCAAGACGTGGATTTCGTCGACGCTGGCGACCGAGAGCGTCGCCCTCGCCGCCGCCCGCGCGACGCTCGAGGTGATGCTGCACGACCGGGTGTGCGCCCACCTGCACGCGGTCGGGACGGAGCTCTGGCAGGGGCTCGAGCGGCTGCTGCGCCGTCACGAGAACGCGGTGAAGGGGCTCCGCGGGGTCCCGGAGATGTGCTTTTTCGAGTTCTCGAACGATGGGGTGTCGCAAGAGGTGGCCGCGGGGTGCGCCGCGCGAGGGGTCCTGTTCAAGCGCACCGCGTACAACTTCGTGTCTCTCGCCCACGACGGCGCTGCGATCGCCCGCACGCTGGTGGTGCTGGACGAGGTGCTGGAGGAGGTCTCCCGTTGAGACACGCCGCCCCTTGCCAGTGGCCGTGTTTGCGGCTATAAAAGAGGACGAGTCGACTCCCGCAACACCTGTTTGGAGGAACGGCGATGACATGGACGAAGCCGGAATTCGAGATCGTGGAGCTAGGGATGGAAGTCGGTGCCTACGCGGGCAACGCCTGAGCTAGGCAACCAGTCACGGTAAAGGGGAGGCCGGGTTCACCACTCGGCCTCCCTTTTTTCGTATGCGAGTCGTGATTCTTGGATCCGCCGCGGGCGGGGGCGTGCCGCAATGGAATTGCGGCTGCCCGAACTGCCGCACGGCCCGCACGGCCGGCGCGACGCGCACCCAGTCCTCAGTCGCCGTCAGCACCGACCTCTCCCGCTGGGTGTTGCTCAACGCCTCTCCCGATCTCCGCCAGCAGCTCGCGGCGCGGCCGGCCCTCTGGCCCCGAGGCGCGCGGCACAGCCCGATCAGCGCAGTCGTGCTCACGGACGCAGAGATCGATCACACCCTGGGGCTGCTGCTTTTGCGTGAAGCGGGGACGAGGCTTCCCGTGTACGCCGCGGCGGGGGTCGCCGGGCTGCTCGGCCGGGATTGGCCGTTGTACCGCGTGCTCGAAGGTTACGCCGGCGTCGATGCTCGTACGCTGCCCGAGAACGAGCCCGTTGTGCTGCGAGATGGCGGAGCGCAGGATCTCGGGCTAGCGTGCACCGCCGTGGCCGTAGCCCGGCGGGCGCCGCGCTACGCCCGGGAAGCGCCGCCGGGCGCGTTCGACGTCGGTGTGCGGCTTGAAAACACCCGCACCGGCGCGATCTTGGCTTATGTGCCCACGGCGGGCGCCGTGGATGAAGCGGTCCGCCGAGTGGCTGTCGGGGCGGACCTGCTCCTGTTCGACGGGACCTTCTGGTCGGACGACGAGCTGCGTCGCGCCGGCGCCGACGCGCCCACCGCCCGGACGATGGGCCATCTGCCGATCGGTGGGCCCGATGGAAGTCTCGCGCTGTTGCCCGCGCTCGGCGTGAAACGGACGGTGCTCGTGCATATCAACAACACCAATCCGATTCTCGACCCCGCTTCGCCCGAGCGCGCGCAGGTGAAGGCGGCGGGAATCGCCGTCGGCGAGGACGGAATGGAGTTCGATCTGTGATCGACGACGCTCAGCCCGACCAGCCCTGGACTCCGGAGGAGCTGGCCCGCCGGCTGCGCGCCGTGGGCGAGGCCCGCTATCACAATCATCATCCGTTCAACCGGCGCATGCACCGCGGCGAGCTGAGCAAGGCTGAGTTGCAGCGCTGGGTCGCGAATCGCTTCTACTATCAGCAGGCGATTCCCATCAAAGACGCGGCGATCATGTCCCATTGCCCGGAGCCGGACGTGCGCCGGGCATGGATGCAGCGCATCGTCGATCACGACGGGGAGCGGGCGGGCGAAGGCGGGCTCGAGGCGTGGTTACGCCTCGGAGAGGCGATGGCCGTGGATCGCGGGACTCTCGTTTCCGGTCGCTGGCTCCTGCCGGGCGTCCGGTTCGCCGTGGACGCCTACGTCACCTTCTGCCGGACGAGGCCCTGGCTCGAGGCTGTCGCCGCGTCCCTGACCGAGCTGTTCGCGCCGACGATCGTCGGGGAGCGTCTGTCGGCAATCCTCACGCACTACCCGTGGATCGATCCGGAGGGCCTGCAGTACTTCCGAAGCCGCCTCAGCCAGGCCCCGCGCGATGCCGCATACGCGCTCGCCCTCGTCACCGAGCGTGCGACCGGCCGCGAGCTGCAAGCGCGCGCCGTCGCCGCGCTCGAGTTCAAGTGCGACGTGCTCTGGTCCCTGCTCGATGCGGTACAGGCGGGCGCGCTGCCGTGGATGCCCACGCTCCCGTGACGGGTACCCCGGGGCCCGGGCCCGGATCGGTGCCGCGCGTCGCGTCCAAGGCGCGGCTCCAGTGGGACGACGTCCGGCAGCGGGACGTGTTGCTCTACCCCGAGGGCCTCGTCGCGTTGAACCCCACGGGCGCGGAGATCCTGCGCCTCTGCGACGGGCGCCGTCGCCTCGAAGAGATTATGGACGCCCTGCGCCAGCACTACTCGGGGAACGCCGTCGAGCGCGACGTGACGACGTTTCTCGCGGCGCTCACGGCAAAAGGGCTCGTGACGTGGTGTTAGATTCGAGAGAAATGGTTCCGAAGCCGCTGTGGTTGCTCAGGACGATGAAGAAGTTGAAGAAGACGAAGATGATGAATTCAGCACGTCAGAAGAACCCGAACAACCTGAGCGTCCAAAGTCGCCATTGGAGCGACTTCAGGAACAATTAGACGAAGCGATCAAGAACG
>JBGPIJ010000015.1:0-20009 GCA_041484865.1 Gemmatimonadota bacterium | reverse complement strand
CGGCTCGCCGACGCGGTCATCTTCATCGCGGCGGGGGCGCTCGTCACCATGCCTACGTGGTGGATCGTCCCCGGCGCGCTCGCGCTCGCCGCCATTCGGCTCGCGGTGAAGCTCGCCGCGGCTCGCCAGGTGAATCCGGCGCTGTTGACGGTGGCGCAGGATGGCTACGCCGTCGCCCTGGGAGTGAATTTCGCGCTGTGTGCCGGCGGCGAGATCTCGTCGGGCGGCGCCGTCGTAACGGCCGTGGTCCTCGCGGTCGCGCTCTCGCAGGGAGCCGCGCACCGGCTCGCGAATCTCGCGCAGTTGACACCGGGTGCGGCGAGACCCGAGCTTAGTGCAAGCTCTTCCCTGGACTGAGCTCCGTGCTGCCAACGTGGGTGGGTGTGGTCATGGCGGTGTCCCTCGCGATCATCGCGCTCGCCACTCTGGTCGTGGCGGCGGTGACCGTGGGCGCCTTGCTGCGCGTGCGCGCGCTGATTCGAGTGCTCCAGGAGCTGGCCGGCCCGGCCATCGAGGACGTGCGTGAGATTCTCGCCACGATCCGCGCCGAAGTGGAAGGCGTGGCGGCGACGTCGCGCGACGTCCGGGCCCGCATCGCCCGCGCGGTGGACGCCGCGCAGGCGCGCCTGACCGAGCTCAACGCGATGATCACGCGGGTGCAAGGAGAGATCGAGACGGGAACGCGAGCCGTGGGCGCGGTCCTGCGCGGCGTGCGTCGCAGCGGCCTGCTGCTCGACTGGGGACGCCGACTGCTCAAGCGCGGGCG
Source organism: Gemmatimonadota bacterium (assembly GCA_041484865.1). Classification (GTDB taxonomy): domain Bacteria; phylum Gemmatimonadota; class Gemmatimonadetes; order Gemmatimonadales; family GWC2-71-9; genus AG25. The sequence continues at coordinate 19,243 of JBGPIJ010000015.1, read as the reverse complement.
CGGCAGACGCTGAGACGCTGGCTCCTACCGACCGGCGTCGCCCTCGCGGCGCTCGCGCTCTTCCCCGCCGTCGCGCACGCGTGGACACCCGGTACCCACATCTATCTCGGCGAGTCGGTGCTCGCCAACCTGTACCAGTTGCCGAACGCGGTGGCGGACCTGGTGCGGGCGTTTCCCTACGACTACCTCTACGGCAACATCGCCGCCGACACGTCACTCGCCAAGAAGTACGCGCCGGTCGGCCGGCACTGCCATGCCTGGCACGTGGGCCAGGAGATCTTCGACCTCGCGCCCACCGACCCGCTGCGGGCCTTCGGCCTCGGCTACCTCTCCCACCTCGCCGCCGACACCGTCGCCCACAATTTCTTCGTGCCGCGGCAGCTCGTCCTCACGTCGAGCACGACCGCCCTGGGCCATTCATACTGGGAGAGCCGGTTCGAGACGCATTTGGGGGACGCGTACGCGTCCACCGCCAAGGAAGTGATCATGCAGGACCACGGGTCGAGCGACTCGCACCTGGACGGGATTCTGTCGCCCACGCTGTTCAGCGTGCGGACCAACCGCCGGCTGTTCCGGGGCATGGTGCACCTGACCGAAATGCAGAGCTGGCAATGGGCGTTCCAGACGCTGCGCGACGCAAGCCGCTGGGACCTGCCGGACGCGGACGTCGAGCGCCACATGGCGATCGCGTTCGAGTACGTGATGCAGATGCTGGCGGAGCGGAATGCCGCCGCGCGCCGGCTCGATCCTGCGGGGACGCAGGCGCTGGGACTCGCCAAGCGGATGCGCCGCCACGCCCTGAGCGAGGGGGCGCGGGGAGATGCCGAGCGGATAGAAGCGACGGCCGAGGGGCACTTCGGACTGCCCTCCGCCTCGCTCGCGTTCTGGCGCGAGTCCCGCGCGCAGCGACCGTGGCGGGACCGGGCGGCGGAGTGAGCCCCTAGGAGGCGAGTTTCTCCTCGAGCAACCGCTGGGTGAGTTTCGGGTCGGCTTTCCCGCGCGACGTCTTCATCACCTGACCGACGAAGAACTGCAGCAGCTTCGTCTCGCCCTTTTGATACCGGCTCACTTCACTCGCATGGGCGCCGAGCACGTCCGTGACCCAGCCCGCGAGGACGCCGGCGTCGGCGACCTGCACGAGGCCCAGGGACTCGGCGACGGTGCGGGGGTCGCCCCCGTGGTCGGCCAATTCGGCGAAGACGCGCTTCGCCGCCTGGTGCGACACGGTCCCGCCCTTCACGAGCCCGATGAGCTGCGCGAGCGCGACCGGCGGGACCCGCAGCTGCTCGTTGTGGGCCTTGGCGTCGGCGAGCACCTCGCCCATGACCCAGTTCGCCGCTGCCTTCGCGTCTACGCCGCCCCCCGCCCGTACGACGCTCTCGTAGTAGTCGGCCACGGCCCGCTCGGCCGTGACCACCGCGGCGTCGATCGCGGTCAGCTCGTACTCCGCGACGAACCGCTCCCGCTTGGGCGTGGGAAGCTCCGGGAGCTCGCCTTGCTGCTCCGCGATGAGCTCGGGCGACAGCACGAGCGGCGGCAGATCGGGATCCGGGAAGTAGCGGTAGTCGTGGCTCTCCTCCTTGAGGCGCTGCGGACGCACCGCGTTCGTCTTCGAGTCGTACAGCATCGTCTGCTGAACGATCGTCCCGCCGCTCTCGAGGAGCGCGATCTGGCGGTCCCGCTCGACGCTCAACGCCTTCTCGACGTAGGCGAACGAGTTGATGTTCTTCACCTCGGTCTTGGTGCCGAGCGCCGTCTCTCCGGCGCGGCGCACCGAGACGTTCGCATCCACCCGCAGGCTCCCTTTTTCCATGTCGCAGTCCGAGATCCCGCCGTACTCGAGTACCTGCTTGAGCATGAGCAGGTACCCCCGCGCCTCCTGCGGCGAGCGAAAGTCGGGACCGGTGACGATCTCGATCAGGGGGACGCCGCAACGGTTCAGATCCACGGCGGTCTGGCGCGCGAAGCGATCGTGCAGCGATTTGCCCTCGTCCTCTTCCAGGTGCAGCCGCGCGATCGAGACGGTGGCGATGCCGCGGTCCGGCGACAGGTACGATGCCGCGCCGTTCGTCGAGAGCGGACTTTCGAACTGCGAGATCTGGTAGCCTTTGGGGAGATCGGGATAGAAATAGTTCTTGCGCGCGAACACGCTGCGCGAGTGCACGGTGCAACCCAGCGCCAACGCGGCCCGCACGGCGAGCTTCACCGCGCGCTCGTTCGTCACCGGCAGCGCCCCCGGCAGCCCCAGGCACACCGGACAGACGTTCGTGTTGGGCGGGGCTCCGAAGGCGGTGGAGCAGCCGCAAAACATCTTCGACACCGTCCCCAGCTGGACGTGGGTTTCGAGGCCGATCACCGTCTCCCAGGCGCCCATCAGACCTCCTCCATCGGCGGCACGGCGCGCTCCAGGGCGTAGGCCGCTTCGAGCATTTCGTCTTCGAGGAACGCCTGGCCGATGAACTGCCCGCCGATCGGGAGGCCTTTGATGCGCCCGATCGGGAGCGACAGCGCCGGCAGTCCGGCGAGATTCGCGGTGACGGTGAAAATGTCGGAGAGGTACATAGCCACCGGGTCGGCGGTTTTCTCCCCTGCCTTGAATGCCGGCGTGGGCGTCGTGGGCGTGAACAGGAGGTCGACGCCGCGATCGAAGACGTTGCGGAAATCCTGGGCGATCAGCGCGCGCATCTGTTGCGCCTTGCGGTAGTACGCGTCGTAGTAGCCGGAGGACAGGACGTAGGTCCCGAGGAGGATGCGGCGCCGCACTTCCGCTCCGAACCCTTCCCCGCGCGTGCGGCGGTACAGCGCGCGCACGTCGCTGCCGCCGTCGAAGCGGGGCCCGTAGCGGGCCCCATCGTACCGCGCCAAGTTGGATGATGCCTCCGCCGGCGCGATGATGTAATACGTAGGGACGGCGTGCGGCGTGTGCGGCAGCGAGACGTCGCGCACGGCGGCACCCAGGTCCTTGAACATCCGAATCGCGCGCTCACAGGCCCGCCGTACGCCCGCGTCGAGATCCGGCGGGAAGTATTCCCGGGGCACGCCAATGACGAATCCCTGCAAGGACTCGGGCACGGTGGGGAGCCGCAGCGGGTCGCGGTCTTCGCACGTCGCGTCCTTCGGATCGCGCCCGCTGATCACCGACAGGACGCGGGCGGCGTCGTGGACGCTCCGCCCCAAGACGCCGATCTGGTCGAGCGAGGAGCCGAACGCCACGAGGCCGTAGCGGGAGACGCGGCCGTAGGTCGGTTTGATGCCGACGACGCCGGAGAACGACGCCGGCTGCCGCACCGAGCCTCCCGTCTCCGAGCCGAGCGCGGCCGGCACCGCCCCTGCCGCGACGAGCGCCGCCGAACCCCCCGACGAGCCGCCCGGCACGCGCGTCTTGTCGATCGGGTGGAGCGTCCGTCCGTACGCCGAATGCTCGGTGGACGACCCCATCGCGAACTCGTCGCAGTTCGTCTTGCCGGCGATCAGCGCACCCGCCGCCTTGAGCTTCGTGACAGCGGTCGCTTCGTACGGCGAATGGTACCCTTCGAGGATGCGCGAGCCGCACGTCGTCGTGAACTCGAGGGTGCAGATGTTGTCCTTCACCGCGATCGGCATGGCGTAGAGCACGCCGGACGGATGGGCCGCCTGCGCCTGTTGGGCGAGCGACTTGCGCACCTCCTGGGGGGGCGTCAGGCAGGCATTCAGCCGTCTGGTCTTGACGATGCGGTCGGCGACTGCTTTCGCGCTCGCGAGCGCCTGGCTCGGGTCGCTCACAACTCGGGCTCCTCCTCGAACTGGCCCAGCTTGGGAACCAGGAAGAACCCGTCGCGGAACGCCGGGGCAAACGTCGCGGGCCCGAAGGCGAGCAGCGCGGGCTTCACTTCATCCGCGCGGAACCGAATGGCGTCCGGCCCGGGAATGAACGGCTTGGCGTTCTCGCTCGCCGGCACGCCACTGATCTGCGCGACGTAGTCGAGGATGCGCGACATCTGCTCGGCCAGCGCACCGAGCCCATCCTCTTCCACCTCGAGCTCGGCAAGCTGGGCGATCTTCAGAACTTCTTCCCGCGATACGCTCATGCACTCTCCCAATCGCGCTCGAGCCCGGCATAGGCGACGAGCAGCTGCTTCGTCCCGATGTCCGCATCGTCGAATTCCACCGTGACCTTCAATGCGCGTCCCGATCCCGCGACGGCGCGCACCACCCCCACGCCGAACTTGCGATGCCGCACGCGTTCTCCCGCGGCGTAGCGGGGCGCGTCCTGCGACGCCTCTTCCTCCCAGCTCGGCTCCGGTGCGACCACCGCGCGCACGCGCGGCCGCGACACCCGCGCCCCATCCCAGCGCGGCGACGTGCTCCGCTCCTCGATCACGTGGGCCGGCAGCGCCTCGAGAAACCGCGACGGCGTCTCCAGCTCGAGCCGGCCGTTCCGATAGCGGGTCCGAGCCCATGAGAGATACAATTTTTCGCGCGCGCGCGTGAGTCCCACGTAACAGAGGCGGCGCTCCTCCTCGATGCCCCCGGGGACGCCGGTGGACCGGCCCAGCGGGAAGAGTCCGTCCTCGAGCCCCGCGAGGGTGACGACCGGCCATTCGAGCCCCTTGGCCATGTGCACCGTCATCAGCGTCACGCCGTTCGCGACTTCGGCGCCGCGCTCATCGACCGGCGTGATGAGGGCCGCCTGCGTGAGGTAGCGCTCCAGCAGGGTCGCCGGCTCCTCGTCGTCGCCTCCGTCCCCCGCTCCGTTGCCGCTCACGGCTTCTTCCGCCCATTCCGCGGCGCCCGCCACGAGCTCGGTGACGTTGTCGAGCCGCTCGATGCCCTCCGTACCCTCCTCCGCGAGGTAGTGCTGGTATCCCGTCTCGACGATGACGCGTTCCAGCACCGTCGCGGGGTCGGTACGCCCCACCTGCTCCCGCAGCCGCTCGAGCAGCGCCGCAACGGACGCGAACGCCGTGCGCACGTTGGGACGCAGATCCGGCACCCGGTCCGCCGTCCGGGCCGCCTCGGCGATCGGCACGTGCCAGCGGGCCGCGGCGCGCACGAGCAGGTCGACCGACGCCTCGCCGAGACCGCGCCGCGGCACGTTGACCACGCGCAGGAACGCCTCGTCATCGGCGGGATTCGCGATCAGGCGCAGATAGGCGAGCAGGTCCTTCACCTCGCGCCGTTCGTAAAAGCTCACCGCCCCGACCAGGCGGTAGGGAATGCCGCGATGGCGAAACGCCTCTTCCATCGGACGCGATTGGGCGTTGGTCCGATACAGCACAGCCATCCCCGTATAGGGAAGGTCCGTCTCCGCCGCGCGCCGGGCCAACTCCCCCGCGATCCACTGCGCCTCGTCGCGCTCGTCCGCGGCGGTGAGCAGCGTCACGGGCTCCCCCCCCTGCTGCGCGGTAAACAGGGTCTTCCCGAGCCGTTCGGCGTTCTCGTCGATCACGCCGTTCGCGGCGTCCAGGATCACCTGGGTCGAGCGGTAGTTCTGCTCCAGCTTGATGACCGTGGTCCCCGGGAAATCCCGCTGGAACGCGAGCATGTGGCGCACGTCGGCGCCCCGCCACCCGTAGATCGCCTGGTCGTCGTCGCCCACCACGCAGAGGTTCTGGTGCTCGACGGCGAGCAGCTTCACCTGGCGGTACTGGGCGGCGTTCGTGTCCTGGAACTCATCCACCAGCACGTGATCGAAGCGGCGCTGCCAGTACGCCAGCCGATCGGGGGACTCGGCGAAGAGCGTCAGGGGTTGGAGCAGCAGATCGTCGAAGTCCATCGCGTTGGCCTGCTTGAGCGCCGGTCCCAGCATGGCGTACACCTCCGCCCCCGCGCGCGCGAGCGTGCAGTCGGCGGTGGCCGCGAACTCCTCCGGACGCACCATGCGGTTTTTCGCGGCGGAAATGAGCGAGTGTACGGCGCGGGGCGGATTCGCCTTCGGCGAGATGCCGCGCTGCTCGAGCAGGCGCTTGATGAACGACTCCGAGTCGTCCGAGTCGTAGATCGTGAAATTGGACCCGAAGCCGAGCCGCGCGGCTTCGCGGCGGAGCAAGCGCGCGGAGAGCGCGTGGAACGTCCCGATCCACAGGCCGCGGGGGTCGGCGCCGAGCAGGGTCGCCACACGAGCCCGCATCTCGCCCGCCGCCTTGTTCGTGAAGGTCACGGCGAAGACGCGGTCCGGCCGCACGCCGCGATCCCGGATGAGGTGGGCGATCCGGGCTGTGAGCACACGCGTCTTGCCGGAGCCCGCCCCCGCGAGGACGAGCAGCGGGCCGCCCGCGTGCCGCACCGCCGCATCCTGCTGAGGATTGAGCGCCGGAGCGGTCACAGCGGAGCGCTGTTCACGACGGACGCGTTGCTCACCAGGGGGAATTCCAGGACGAACTCGCTGCCCGACGGAATGGGATGGTACACGATGCGTCCCCCATGCTGCTGCTCCACGATGCGGCGCGTCAGCGCGAGACCGATGCCCCACCCACCCGGCTTGGACGACACGCCGGGCTCGAACAGGTGCGAGCGGACCTGCGCCGGCACGCCGGGGCCGTCGTCCCGCACCCGCACGCGTGCCGAGTGGCCCGCCGTTTCCAGGTGAACGTCGATCCGCCCCCCGCGCCCGCTCAACGCATCGAGCGCGTTCTTGATCAACGCCTCGAGTGCCCACTCGACGAGCACGGGGTCACCCATGATGGTCGGCCCGGAACCCGAGGCGTCGAGCGCGAGCGCCACCTGACTCGCGAGCGTGGGAAGGCGAGGCCGAAAGTACGCCACCACGCGCTCGGCGAGGGCGCCGAGGGCCACGAGCTCCATTTTCGCCGGACGGCCGACGTGCTCGAAGCGCCGCGCCACCCGCTCCAGCCGTTCGACGTCCGCGGCAAGATGGGTCACCAGCTCGCGGCCCCGCGTATCGGGATTCTCCCGCAGGTAATCAATCCAGCCCGTGAGGCCCATGAGCGGCGTGCCGAGCTGATGCGCCGATTCGCGCGCCATGGCCACCCACAACCGATCGCGGGCGGCGGCGACCTGCGCCCGATAGGCGCGTGTCGCGAGGGCGACGAGGCAGAGGAAGAGAATCGCCTGGAGCGCGGCGAGCAGGATCAGCTCCTCGGTCTGCGGCAGCTCGCCGTAGTGGATGGTTCCCACCCCCGGCTGCACGATCGGCGTGTTGCTGGCGTCAACCATCGCGATCCAGGTGCGCAGGCGCGCGCTGTCGCCCGCGAACCGCGGCGGCACGTTATCCATCGCGGTGATGTGCCCGGTCGTGTCGGTGACGGCGATGGGAATGCCGAGGGCGCGTACCCGTGCGGCGAGATCGAGGAGCGTGCTCATCACCGCTTCGGGCTTGGGATCGTTCAGGCCCGCGAACACCCGCCCCAGCAGCCGACTCGTGTCGCGGGCCTCGTGCCGCAGGTGCCGCACCGTAACCCAGGTGTAGCCGGCGGACAGCGCGCCGAGCAGCACCGCCAGTCCCAGAATCGTGAGGGGACCGGTCCGCCACCCAGCGCCGCTACGCGACACCGGCAGCAGGAGGCGGCGGCCCGAGACGGTCCGTTCCGAAATACGGGACGAGGGCGGCAGGCAGCGTCACCGACCCGTCGGGTTGCGCGTGGGTCTCGAGCAGCGCCGCGATCGTGCGCGGCAGCGCGACGCCGGAGGCGTTGAGCGTGTGCACGAATTCCGGTTTCTCTCCGGAACGCCCCCGCGCACGGATGTTTGCTCGCCGGGCCTGAAAATCCGTGAAGGTGCTCGAGCTCGACACCTCGAGCCACTGCCCGACGCCGGGCGCCCAGACCTCGAGGTCGTAGGTCTTCGCACTCGCGAACCCCACGTCGCCCGCGGCGAGGAGCACGACGCGGTACGGCAGCTCGAGCCGTTGGAGCACCGCCTCCGCGTGCCCGGTGAGCTTGTCGTGCTCCGCCGGGGACTCGGCCGCCCGGCAAAACCGCACCAGCTCCACCTTGTCGAACTGGTGCACGCGCAGCAAACCCCGGGTGTCTTTCCCCGCGGCACCCGCTTCGCGCCGGAAGCACGGCGTGTATGCCGTGTAGGAAATCGGCAGCCGCTCGGCTTCGAGAAGCTCGTCACGGTGGAGATTGGTGACCGGCACCTCCGCCGTGGGAATGAGGAAGAGGTCGTCGGACGAGACCGCGTACGCCTCGTCCGCGAACTTCGGCAGCTGCCCGGTCCCCTCCATCGCGGCGCGTCGCACCAGGGAAGGCGGCTCGATTTCGACGTAGCCCTGCTCGCGCGTATGGAGATCGAGCATGAAGTTGATCAACGCGCGGGACAGGCGGGCGCCGGGCCCGGTGAACACGAGGAACCCGGAACCGGAGATCTTGGCGCCGCGGGCGAAATCCACCAGGCCCAGCCGCTCGGCGATTTCCCAGTGCGGCTTGCCCCCGGCCGGCGCCGGCTGGCCCCACGTGCGAACCGTGGCGTTGTGACTCCCGTCGCCGTCGGGAAGCTCGGGCAGCGGCAGGTTCGGGACGTAGAGGACCTTGCGCTCGAGCTCGGTCTCGACGAGCCGCAGATCGGCTTCCCGCTGATCGATGAGGGCGGCGTGCTCCTTCCGCACCTTCACGACGTCGGGCGGCAGACCGCCCTGCTGCTTCACCTGCTGCGCGTCGGCCCGCGCGGCGACGTTGCGGGCGGCCTTCAAGCCGTCGAGCTCCGCGGTGAGCTCGCGCCGCCTGCGGTCGAGTCCCTCGATCTCGTCGAGCAGGGCGAGCACCCCGGGATCGCCGCGGCGGGCGAGCGCCACCCGCACCTGCTCGGGCGAGGCGCGCAACAGTTTGAGATCGATCACCGAACTACTGCCCGGGGAGACCGGGCACGAGTCCGCGGTAGCCGCAATTCTGGTCGGCGAGGATCGCGAAGCGAACGGTACGCGCCACGGAATCGACGGCCAGGATCCGCAACTTGGCGAAGAGCGGCGCCGTCGTCCCGTCCGGGCAGACCTCGGCGCGGGACCGGGCCAGGGTGACCTTCGTCGAATCGACGAGGAACGGCTTGTCGGTTTCGTAGCCGTCGGTGGGCGCCAGCGTCGTGTTGTCGAACGTGCTGCTCACGTACTGGAACCCCGGCTGTGCGGCGGTATCGACCGCGGCGAAGCGGAGCGCGCCCGTCGGGATAAACACCGGGCGCTTCAAGGAATCGAAGTTGAACGCGAAATCGAACGCCGACGTCTGATAGGTGAACACCGGGGTGCGCCCGATGATCGCGTACGCCGAAGGAGTGATCAGCGGCGTACCGTCGAGCGCGTACAGGGTCACCGTGTCGACGAGATTCGCACTCGTGGCGGGCGCCAGGCCCAGCGAGTTGCCGCACGCGGCGAGCACGGCAAGGCCAGCGACGCCGAACGCAAGGAAGGAGCCTCGGGGACACATTCGGCGAGGAACATACCTGCGGCCGGCCGAGCGGGTCAACCCACGGTCACTGCTTGACTTCGCCTTTGCCGAGTCCTAGGTTGGCCGCGCTATGGCGACGATCCGGGACGTAGTCGACGCGCTGAGCCGGCGCACCGGTATCGACGCCGTCGTGGTGGTCGGCCGCGATGGACTCCCGATCGATTCCCGCATCCACAACGGCATGGACGCCGAGAGCATCGCCGCCCTGCTCCCGTCGGTGATCAACGGCATGACGCAATTCGGCGAGGCCGCCGGCCGCGGCAGTTTCGGGACCGGCGTGCTGGAATTCGGCGGCGGCCTGGCGGTGGTGGCGGTCTTGAGCCCCGACGCTCTGCTCGTCGTGCTGGCGCAGGCCAGCTCGAACGTCGGCGAGCTGCTGTACGACCTCCGCCGCCACCACTCGGCAATCGCCGGCCTGCTCTGATCCCCGATTGATCCGTGCCGGCTCCACCGTGCCGCGGCATCTGCTCGTCGTCGACGATGAGCCGCACATCGGACTGCTGCTGCGCCCTCGCCTCGAAGACTTGGGGTATCGCGTGAGTCTCGCGCGCACGCTCGGCGCCGCGCGCCTCGCGCTCGCCGGCGATTCCGGGTCGGTCGACGGACTGCTCCTCGATCTGCATCTCCCCGACGGCTCCGGGCTCGATTTCCTGCGCGAGCTACGCGCTGCCGCGGCGACCCGCGCGCTCCCCGTCCTGGTGCTCACGGGCGAAGGCGAAGACCGAATTCTCGACGCCGTCCGTCACCTCGACGCCGCGCTGATCACGAAGCCGTTCAGCCCGACCAAGCTCACGACCCGGATCGCGGCGATGCTCGACGGCGCGCCGCGGCGGCAACCGGGGGATCCATGACGACTTGGGCGGCGATCCTGGCAGGCGGATCGGGAACGCGCTTCTGGCCGCTGTCGACCCCCGCCCGGCCCAAGCAGCTGCTACCGCTCGCGGGCGACGGCCCGTTGCTCGCGCAAGCGGTGAATCGCCTCGAGGGTCTCGTCCCGCCGGAACGAATCCTGATCCTCACCGGCCCGTTCCTCGTCGATCAGGTCGCCGAGCTCATCCCCGCCATCCCGCGCGCCCAGATTCTCGCCGAGCCGCGCGCCGCCTCTACCGCGCCCGCGCTGACGTGGGCGGCGCACTGGATCTCGCAACGCGATCCCGGCGCGCTGATGCTGTCGCTGCACGCGGACTGGGCGGTCGGCGACGACCGGGCTTTCCGCAGCGCCGCGCGCACCGCACTCGGCGTAGCCGCGGACTATGACGTGCTCGTGACCGTCGGCGTGAAGCCCAACCGCAACGAAACGGGCTACGGCTACATCGTCCCCGGCAAGCCGCTCGGGGCGGCACGCAGCGTGCGGCGGTTCGTCGAGAAGCCGAGCGCCGCCCGCGCGGCGCTGCTGCGGCGCCGTGGCGCGCTATGGAACACCGGCCTGTTCGCCTGGGGGGTCGCACGCTTCCTGGGCGAGACGGGCGCATACGCGCGCGAGCTCCGCGCCGGCTGGGCCGCGCTCTCGGCCGGGGACGTCGCCGGCTTCTTCGCGGCCGTCCGGCCCTCACCCGTGGACGTGGTCGTGCTGGAGCGAACGAAACGCCTCGCGGTCGTGACCGGAACGTTTCGCTGGGACGACATCGGGTCGTGGGACGCGCTGCTCCGCATCCGCCGCCCCGACCCGCACGGCAACGTGGTCGTGGGCAACGTCACGCTGGGCGAGGGCGTGAAACGCTCGGTGATCTGGTCCGAGAACGAGCACCTCCTGGTCGCCGGAATCGAAGACCAGATCGTGGTGCGCGCCAACGGTCACACGCTCGTGATGCCGACCGGACGCGCCGACGAGCTGAAACAGCTCGTCCAGCGATTGTGACGCACGCGCTGTACCTGCTCGATCCCGATCCGGGCCCGTCGTGGGCGCCGTTCGCCGGTAGCCGGCCGCTGTGCGAGCTCCGCGCGGGCGCCCACCTGATCCGGGAGCGCTGGGAGCAGTTCACGGGCGCCGAGACGATGGAGGTCTTCGCGCTCCCCCATCTCACCGGATTCGCCGAGCCGGGCGTCCCACCGGTGACCGCCCACCACGCCGTCACCGGTCCCGCGATCATCGGGTCGTCGACGTTCGCTCCCCGCGGGCTCGCGCCGCCCTTGCCCCCGGGCGCGTTCCGGCTCACGAGCGACGGCGTCACCGTGGGCTGGGGGATCGGCCCCGGCGACACGTGGAACGGGCCGTCGCGCGGCACCGCGACGGTCGAGGTGGAAGGCGTCGTGCTGCGCGGCATTCACGACCTGATCCGCGCGCTCGAGGCGCTGCTCGGCGAGGACGTCGCGCGCCTGCTCGGCGACAGCGATCCGATTCCCTCGGGGAGCACGGTGATTGGCGACCCCGCGCGGGTGACGGTCCGCGACGCGCCCGTCGAGCCCGGAGTCATCTTCGACACGCGCGCCGGGCCGATCGTCCTCGAGAGCGGCGTCGAGGTCCGCGCGGGGACGCGCCTCGAGGGGCCGCTGTGGGCGGGAGCCAATGCCCGACTCCTCGGGGGCGCCATCCGCACATCGGCGATCGGACCCCGCTCGGTGATCCACGGTGAGGTCACGACTTCCGTATTCCTGGGGTTCGCGAACAAGGCGCACGACGGATTCGTAGGACACTCGGTCGTGGGGCGCTGGGCCAATCTGGGCGCCGGCACGATCACCTCGAACCTGAAAAACACCTACGGACCCGTGCGGCTCGACGTGGCGGGAACGGCGATCGAAACCGGCCTCTTGCATCTCGGCAGCCTGATCGGAGATCACGCCAAGACCGCTATCGGCACGCTGCTCGCCACGGGCAGCGTGATCGGGACGGGAGCGCAGGTCTTCGACGCCGTCCGGGCGCCCAAGTGGACGGCGCCCTTCGCCTGGGGTGGCTCGAGCGCCGCACGGGTGACCCGGGACGGCTTTCTGCGGGTCGCCGAGCGCGTCCTCCCCCGCCGCGACGTCGCATTCGACGCCGCCACCGAAGCGCTGCTCGGTCGCATCTACGATTGGGCCACGCGTTGAGGCGTTGAACGCCCCGGTTGCCGCCCCCCGGCAGGATGGACACATTGCACCGGGGACACCACAGGCTGCATGAACAATACCGAGCGATACCGTCGCGTCAGCAAGTTCGAGCTGCACGACCTCATCGGCGAAGGCGCGATGGGGGTCGTGTGGAAGGCGTATGACACCGTCATCCGCCGCTACGTGGCGCTCAAGCTCCTCCCGACACGCGTCGGCAAAACGACGGATGCGCGCCAGCGGTTCATGCGGGAAGCGCGGGCGGCCGGCGTGCTCCAGCACCCGAACCTGGTCACCCTGTACGACCTCGGCGAGGCCGAGGGCCAGTTGTACATCGCCCTGGAGCTCGTCGAAGGGCGCGATCTCAGCGACATCATCGCCGCGAACGAGCCGTTGGCGCTCGAGCGCAAGCTCGACATCGCGATCGAGGTCCTCGAAGGACTGGCCTACGCGCACGAGCGCGGCGTGATCCACCGCGACATCAAGCCCTCGAACGTCCGCATCGCGGCGGATGGCCGGGTCAAGATCATGGACTTCGGGATCGCGCGGCTTCAGTCGGCCGATCTGACGGGCTCGGGGGCGATCGTCGGGACGCCGAACTACATGGCCCCCGAGCAGGTGACGAACGGGCCGATCACCCCCGCGACCGATCTGTTCTCGGTCGGCTGCTTGCTGTACGAGCTCCTGAGCTACCACAAACCGTTCGACGGCGAGACCGTCCACGGCGTGCTGTACCAGGTGCTCACCACCGAGCCGAAACCGCTGCGGACCATGGCACCGTCCATTCCAGCGGCGCTCGAGCGCGTGGTGGCGAAGGCGCTGATCAAGGTGCCCGAGGACCGCTACCACACCGCGCGACATATGCAGCAGGCACTGCTCGGCATCCGGTCCGCGCTCTCCGGGGCATCGGAGCCGACGGAGCGGCTGACGCCCCGGTGGACGTCGCTGCCCGCGCCGGTTCTGCGGCTGGTGACGCACACGCCGCTCCGCTGGCGCATCGTCGTGCTGTCCGCGCTCGCGGGGGTGGTGCTGGTCCTCGCATTCGCCTCCCGCGGGACGGTTCAGCTTCCGGCGCCCGCCCCCGCGCCGCCGGTCGTCGCGCCCGCGCCCGTCCCCGTGGCGCCCGCCCCCGCCCCACCCGAGCCCGCCACGCTCGACGAGCTGATCGCGGCGCCCGTGCCGCCGGGCACGAACTCTGCGCTGGTCGCGCTGCGGGACTCGGCGCTCGCGGCTCGCCGGCGCGCCCAGCGCTCCGGCGCGATGAAGAACAACGTGCGCTCGGTGGTGCTCGCGGAAACGATGCTGCAAACGGCCGAGCAGGCACGGCGGCGGGGAGATCAGGCGCGCGCCTCGAGCGGCTACCTCGGGGCCGTGCCCCAGTACAAGCAGGCGCAGGCGGAGGCGCTGCGGCTCCGGGCCGAAGCGCGCAGCGCGCTCGAGCGCGCCACCCCCGTCGTCAAGGGACTCGCGACGCGGACCGCGGCCGCCCGGGCCGCGACCTCCCTGTCCCGCGCGGAGTCCCTCTACGCAGCGATGGACTACGCGCTCGCGAAGCTCGCGGCGCAGGACGCCGAACAGGTCGGCGTGGCGACCGGCGTCGCGCCGCCCTCCCCCCAGCCCGCCGAGGCCCGCGCCGCGATCGGCGTGCTGCTCCTCGGCCTGGCGCGGGCGGTGGCGAGCGAGCGCGTCGCGAATCTCCGCCTGCTGTTTCCGTCGATGAGCGCCACGGACGCCGCCAGCTGGAAGAGCTTCTTCGAGCGCGCCGCGCGGCTCGAAGCCAGCTATACGCCCGAGCCGCCGGAGGTCCGGACCAACTCGGCCAGCGCGACCGTCGCGGCGGTGTATCGGTTTGTGCCGCGCGGAGGGGGGGCCCAACGCGAGGAGCGGGCGCGCCTCGCGATGACCTTCGCGAAGACCCCCGGAGGCTGGCGCATCGCCAGCGTTCAGCAGCTCACGAAATAGCGACTAGTCCCAGGCCCGCGCCGTGTCGGGCGGACTTGACGGGATGGCGAGGGTGTCGGGACGCGGCGTGGCGGGTCCCACGCGCAGCAGGGTTACGGGCTTCTGCAGATCGCCTCCCGAGATCGTCAGCCGGTCGCCCGCGACCCGCAGGCGGTAGACCATCCACACGCCGTCGCCCACCGTGATCCAGAGACTGTCGCCCGTCACCCGCCAGCGCGCGATCTCGTCGCCGAACTGCGCCGAGCTGTCGGGCCGCACCATGATGTGTCGAATGCCGTCGCCGGTCTTAGCCTGCCAGTCCCCCTCAAGGCGCGGGCGTCGTTCGCCTCGGGCGGGAGTCTGCGCGGCGAGGCCGGCGGCGAAGATCAGCGAACCGGCGATGTGCCAGGCAATGCGTCCCACGATCCCTCCCCCATCACGGTTGCCTATGAGGTACCCCGGGCGGCGCGGCGATGATCACGGCGCCGCCTCGCTACCGGTCGCGGCGAGCGGCGTTTGGGCGTCGTGCACGACCGCGAGCTGCGGCTCCCACTGTCGCATCATCCGCACGAAGCTCGTCGCCAGCTCGGGATCGAACTCTACCCCGCTCCGCCCCTCGAGATACGCAAGCGTCCGCTCCTGCGTCCAGGCGTCGCGATACGGCCGCGTCGTCCGCAGCGCGTCGTACACGTCGGCGACGTGCACGAGTTTGCTCGCGAAGTGGCAGTCCCGCCGGAATCGCAGCATGGGGTAGCCGCCGCCGTTCAGCATGATGTGATGCTCGTACGCGACCACGGCCGACAGGGCCATGTCCTCCTCCGACGCGAGGATGATGCGCGCGCCCTCGACGGGGTGCTGGTTCATCAGCTGCCGCTCCTCCTCGGTGAAGCGCCCCGGCTTCGTGAGGACGTCGAGCGGGATGCGAATCTTGCCCAGATCGTGCAGCAGTCCGGCGATGCCGAAGCCCCGCACGTCGTCGGCGCCGAGGCCCAGGAACTCACACAGCGCCATCGCGAGCACCGCGACGTTCAACGAGTGCGTGGTCGTGTACTGGTCGAATTGCTTGAGCTGGAGGAGCGGGATCATGAGCTGGCGCCCGGAATGCATGGCCACCGCGAGCGAGCGGACGACCGTCTCCGCCTCGACGAGCGGGAGGACCCCCGTGTCCCTCACCTCGTCCTGCATCCAGCGCACGGCGTCGGTCTCTTCCGCCAGGGAGTAGCTGATCGTGGCGGTGGGGAGCGGCGCCGCTTCGGCGGGCTCGGCGTCGCCGCGCACGCCCACGGCGCCGTACCGGATGCCGGAAGGCCGGAGTTGCCGGGCTTCGGACGTGTCGATCACGGCGAGTGTGAGCCGCGCCAGGATCTCGTCCAGAAAATTCTCGAACTCTTCCTGGCCGACCTGGTCGGCGAACTCGAGGCGCTGGATGCCGGCGCGGGCCAATCGCTCGGACCAGTCCCACGCCCGCAGCTCGTTCAGCGGCAAGCGGCCGAACACGATCTCGTCACCGAGGAAAGTGAACAGGGGATGGGGCGTCGCCGCCTGGAGGTCGTGCAGCGCCTGGAAGGCCGCGTCGATCGCCCGCTCGCGGGCCGGATGCCCCTCCGCGTAGAGGGTCATGGCCGCGAGGGCTTGGGCGAACGCCGTGAGGAACCGGACAGGGTCGCTCACCGGCGTTGCGGCTCCGGGGCCGCGGCCGCGCGGATCCCAGGGTCGGGGGAGGCGAGCGCCTGCGCGAGCACGCGCTGCGCCGCGCCATCGCGCGCCCACCCGGTGGCGAGCGCCGTCAGCGCCGCGAGCAGCTCGGGAGACTTGGGAGCGAGCTTCCTGCGCCCAAACAGCCTGCGGCCGCCGGAGGTGAGGCGGAGCAAGACGTTCCGGGCCGTCGCGGGCCGCACGCCCCCGAGGATGCGGATCGCCGCAGTGCGCAGGTCCGTCGGGTACGTGCGCTCGGTGGCGTAGCGGGCGACCAGCGGGACGAGCGCGTCCGGACAATCGCGCTGCAGGCCCGTGAGCGCGAGGCGCACGACGCGGTCATCGGAATCCCCGAGCGCCTTCGCCACGGCGCGGTCCCGCTCGGCGGGCATCTTGAGCTGCAGCTTGGTCGCTTGCCAGCGGACCCGGGCGTCCGCGTGGTTTGCGAACGGCGCGATCGAGAACCCGGGTGGGATCTCGCCGATTTCGTCCAGCAGCGTCAGGAGGTTGCGCGTCACATACCACGGGACGGCCGCGTCGAGCCGCCGAGTCACCACCGGCCCTATACTCGGGCCCAGCCGCACCAGCAAGCTGAGGAAGCCGCGCCGGCCGCCGCGTGATTCCGCAGCGGCCAGGCCGTCGAGGAGGGGATCCGCCGCCGGCAGTCCCACACGCGGGCTCAGGCGCTCGATGGTCTTGAAGTCGGGCGGGTCCACGGACGCCAATCCGCGGATCACGCTGGCCGTGGCCACCCGTGCCCACATGCGAGTCGCGGCCGCATTCGGAGGCAACAGTTCGTCGAGCCCATCTATCAGATGGAGCAGCCGCCCGCCGGCCACCATCCGATCGACGGCGTCGAGCACGAGCGGACTCGCGATGTCGAGCTCAAGCCCCATCGCCGCGAGCCGATCTGGCTCCGTGGGATGCAACGGCTCGGCGGCGACGGCGAAGACCGGCCCGGCACGCGCCATCCGCTGGAGCGCCGTACCGTACGCGGCGGGCGTGGGGTCCGCGAGGCTCCATCCCTCGAGCAGGCTGCGCACCTGTTGGCGGAGCGCGGCGTCGGCCTGCGGCCGCGCTTCGGCGCTCCCCGCTTCCGCGTGGGCCGCAAACTTCGAGAGCATACGGATGAGCGAGTGCGACACGTTCTGTTGCGACGTTTGCGCGGCCGCCTGCACGATTTCCAGGACGGCATCGACGGCCATCCCATCGGCGGCGTCGGCGACGAATTGCCGCCGCTGCGCAACGTCGCCGCCCATCTGGAGCAGGTTGCGGAGCGTCGCCGGCTTGAGGCTGCGGATCAGGCGCGCCGTGCGGCGCCGCAACGCCACGGCATCGGCGCTGCCCGCGGATTTGAGCTCCTGGGCGATCTGGAGCAGATACCCCACGATCGCCTGATCGTAGGCCGCGGCCGACTGGGGGGAGCGCTCGTCGATCGCCTTGGCGATGACGGCGGGCTCGGTGGAGGACGGCGGGGCGTCGCCGCTCTCGGCGGCCAGCGCGGCGCGCGCGAGGCCCACCCACAACTGGGCCGAGCGCGTCCGGGACGCCCGTTCCTCTCCAGCAGGCGGCGGGGTGTCGCCCTCGTCAACCAGCTCGAGGCGCTCGTAGCTCAGCGGATACAGCCGCACGTGCGGCCAGCGTCGCAGCGCCTCCGGACCGAGGCCGAGCGGCTGCCCCGTGCGCTCCGCCTCGACCGCCAGGGTCGCCAACACGTCGCGCAGCTCGTTCACTTCGACGCCCCGGCTCAAGGTGACCGCGCCGAGGTGGTGGCGGTGCAGGCGGTTAGCCAGCTCGCGCAGCACGGGATGCTTGGGATCGGTGGCGACGCCTTCGATCACCAGCTGGTGCCGCGCCACGCCGAGCGACAGGCTGGGGCGGTCGAGCAGGAGCAGCTCGGCGCGCCGGGCCACCGTCGCCGCGGCCGGACCCAGCAAGGGATGGCCTTCGGGATACATCGCGTGCTTATGGAGGGCGATCGACACCTCGATCAGGAAATCGGCGAGATCGCGCGACAAGGCCGCGTGCTCGGGAGGTACGGGGGGGGACCCGGCGACACCCATGCCCTCAAAGTAAACACTCTCAGAAACAACGCGCCCCGGAAGGACATTCCGGGGCGCGGCTCCTGCACCGTTGGACGTGAGCGGTTAGTACATCCCGCCCATGCCGCCGCCACCGCCAGGCATCGGCGGCGCTTTCTCTTTTTCCTTCTTCTCGACGACCACGCACTCCGTCGTGAGCATCAGGCCCGCGATGGACGCCGCGTTCTGCAGCGCTGTGCGAGTCACCTTCGTGGGGTCGATGACGCCGGCCGCCACGAGGTCTTCGAAGGTGTCGGTCTGGGCGTTGTAGCCGAAGCTCTTGTCCTTCGACTCCTTCACCTTGCCGACCACGATGGAGCCTTCCGCGCCCGCGTTCTGAGCGATCATCCGGATCGGCTCTTCGAGCGCGCGACGGACGATGTCGACGCCGATCTTCTCGTCGTCGTCTCGTCCCTTCGTCCGGTCGAGCGCGCGCTGACACCACAGCAACGCCACCCCACCGCCGGGCACGATCCCCTCCTCGACCGCCGCGCGCGTGGCGTGCAACGCATCCTCGACGCGCGACTTCTTCTCTTTCATCTCGGTCTCGGTGGCCGCCCCGACGTGGATGACCGCCACGCCGCCGGCAAGCTTCGCCAGCCGCTCCTGCAGCTTCTCACGGTCATAGTCGGAGGTCGACTTCTCGATCGCGGCCTTGATCTCGTTGATGCGGCCCTGGATCTGGTCCCGCTTGCCCTTGCCGCCCACCAGCGTGGTGTTGTCCTTGTCGACCACGAGGCGCTTGACCTGGCCGAGATCGGCGAGCACGGTGTTCTCGAGCTTGAAGCCGACTTCCTCGGAGATCACCTGACCACCGGTCAGCACGGCGACGTCGCGCAGCATCTCTTTGCGGCGATCGCCGAATCCGGGCGCCTTCACGCCGCACACCTTCAAGGTGCCGCGCAGCTTGTTCACGACGAGGGTCGCGAGCGCCTCACCCTCGACGTCCTCGGCGACGATGAGCAGGGGCCGGCCGGCCTGTGCGACCTTCTCGAGCACGGGCAACAGGTCCTTCATCGACGAGATCTTCTTGTCGTGAATGAGGATGTAGGCGTCTTCGAGCACCGCCTCCATATTTTCGGGATCGGTGATGAAGTAAGGCGACAGGTAACCGCGGTCGAACTG
>JBGPIJ010000014.1:0-20939 GCA_041484865.1 Gemmatimonadota bacterium | reverse complement strand
CCGACGCCAGCGGCTTGCTCCCTCGCCCGCAGCGCGGTGACCTGCTGCCCGACCGGCCGTGAGGCGTCTTCCAGATGACGGACGTAGACCCGGAGCGAGCCACCATGGGTCTCGAGCTCCTCCACGTCGAACACGACGAGTCGGTGCGCCGCGAATATCCTGTCCACCGCGAGAAGCGAGAAATACGAGAAATGCTCGTGATAGATGGTGTCGAACTGATTGCCTTCAACCAGGCGCATCAGATGGGGAAATTCCAGCGTGATCACTCCGCGGGGCGCGAGCAGGACCTTCAGTCCGGCGACGAAGTCGTTGAGGTCGGACACCTGGGCGAGCACGTTATTCCCGATCAGCAGGTCGGCGTGCTTGCCGCTGGCCGCCATCTCCATCGCGGTGTCGCGTCCAAAGAACTGCACCCGAGTGGGGACGCCCTTGCGGATTGCCACCTGAGCGACATTCGCGGCGGGCTCGATCCCCTCCACGGGGATGCCCCGAGCCACGAACCACTGCAGCAGGTAGCCGTCGTTGCTCGCGACTTCCACGACCCAGCTGCTCGGGTTGAGCTGAAACCGCTCGATTACGCGGTCGGTGTATACCCGGGCGTGATTGAGCCAGGTGTCCGAATACGAGGAGAAGTATGCGTACTCGCGGAAGATCGTCTCGGGACTCACGTACTCCGGAAGCTGCACCAGGAAACATTGGTCACACACGTACACATGCAGTGGGTAGAAGGCTTCCATCTCGTCGAGTTGATCCGCACTCAGGTAACTCTCGCAGAGTGGGGACATGCCCAGGTCGACGAACGTGTGCGCGAGTCCCGCGCCGCAGTGTCGGCAGCAAACGTGCCGAGTGGCCGCCTGCAGCCCGGCATTGTCGTTACCGCTCGGGAGCACAATGCGGGTGGAAGTGCTCACGTCTCCCTCTGTTGGCTGAATGGAGTTTTCCGACCTGACCTCTCAGGCTTGCCGGTTGGCAACATGCGTGCCACCCCCGGGTCTCACGAAAGTGCCAGGTGGAGTCGGGATCCGATCAACACTTCGCGCGCGCTTACAAGACGACCAATGCACTGTCGCGCGGACGCAACAGGGGTTCCGATCGCATCGCGGTGATGCCTTTGCTGGGCGGCCTATCGGCGCATGAATCTTGCGAACCCAACGCCGGCGCCGGCGGAACGCGGCGGTGCAACATGACGGTAACGAAAGAAGAGGATCGGACCTCCTGCTCGCCCACCAGCAGTCGTGAGAATCGGCGTCTTCGGCCATGTTGGCAACCACAACCTTGGCGACGAGGCGCTAATCGCCGCCGTGGTTCAGAGTGTGCGTCGTTCGTATCCCGCGGCGGAGCTGCGCTGTTTTACGGGTCACCCAGACGACACCGAGCAGCGGCACGGGATCCCCGCTTTCCCGATCCGCCGATTGACCGGTCGCCCGAGCCTGGCGCAGGCGAGCAATGGGCGTGAGGCGGATGGCCCGGGCGCCCTGGGGGCGGGGTTGTGGGAGCCTCTGCGCGCTCAGCTCAAGCGGATCCCGTTCCTCGGCGCGCTCGTGCGCGGAGCGCGGCGGGTCGCCCGCGCCACGGTGGGCGTACCGCTCGAGTTGCTGTTCCTCGCCAAGTCGTATCACCGCCTCCGCGGCACGGCATTGCTGCTCGTAGCTGGCTCCGGACAACTGAACGACTTCTGGGGAGGGCCGTGGGGATTTCCCTTCACGCTCTTCAAATGGTCGCTGCTCGCGCGCGCGACCGGTACGAAAGTCGCATTCCTGAGCCTCGGTGCGGGACCCCTCCGAACCCCAGTCGGCAAGTTCTTCGTCAAGCAAACGCTGCGGCTCGCGCATTATCGATCATACCGCGATACCGATGCGCGGCGGTGCATCATGCAACTCGGCCTCGGCGGCGAGCATCTAGTCGTGCCGGACCTGGTCTTCGGCCTGCACGTCAACGAGGTCGTGCGCGCTGCAGTGCGAGCACGCCCTCGGATGGTTGGCATCAACGCCATGCCGATCTTCGACGAAGCGTACTGGCCGGAGAGCGATGCTGGAGCGTACGCCAGCTATATCCGGACTCTGGCATCCTTCGCCGACTGGCTTGTGGAGGCGGGATATTGCGTGCGCTTCTTCGCGACCCAGCTTCGCAGTGATCCGGGCGTAATCAACGAGGTCCGAGCTCGGATGCGACAGGATGCCGGCGTGCAGCGAATCAACTCCTTCGATGAGCTCGTCTCGCTGATCGATTCGCTGGACGTCGTCGTGGCGACGCGCTATCACGGCACCGTCTTCGCTCTCATCCGGAACAAGCCCGTGCTCAGCATCGCCTATCAGCGCAAGTCCATAGAGGTCATGTCACAGGTGGGGCAGGCCCAATACGCAATCGAGATCGATCGCCTGACGCCGGAAATGCTGCGGGAGCGCTTCCTCGCGCTGGAACGCCACGGTTCGGTGGCTGTTGAAGGCGTGCGGCGGCGACTCCCGGCCATGCGGGATGCGTTGGAGGCACAGTACCAGCGCACGTTCGCCCTCATCGCCTGTGGCGTCCACGCAACAGAGTAGCCGCACGCCGAAAAGCGCAAAACCAATGCGAGTCAGAGACTTACGCCGCCCGGTCGCGCGCACGCGGCTTGCGCTGTCTCCATCGCGGGTGTCCGGCCGGCACGCAACGTCGTGAGGGTCCAATGAAGGTTGTGCTGTTCTGCGGTGGACTGGGGATGCGGCTGCGAGATTACGACGCAACCATCCCGAAGCCGATGGTGCCGATCGGGTATCGCCCGATTCTCTGGCACGTGATGAAATACTACGCTCACTTCGGGCACACGGACTTCATCCTGTGCCTCGGCTACCGCGCCGATGCCATCAAGAACTACTTCCGCAGCTACGATGAGTGCGTCTCGAACGATTTCGTGTTGAGCGACGGCGGTCGGAGCGTCGAACTCCTGCGGAGTGATATCGGTGACTGGCGGATCACATTCGTAGACACCGGGGTCAACTCGAGCATCGGGCAGCGGCTGAAAGCGGTGGAGCCGTTCCTCGCGGGAGAGAAGACGTTTCTGGCCAACTATTGCGACGGGCTGACCGACCTGCCGCTACCGGCTCAGATCGAGCATTTCGAGCGACACGACTGCATCGCGAGCTTCCTGTGCGTGAAGCCCCATCTCAGTCATCACTTCGTTGTGTCTCGCAACGGCGGTCACGTGACGAGCGTGCAAGATATTGGGCAGACCGGGCTGCGCATCAACGGCGGATTCTTCGTGCTTCGCACCGGGATTTTCGATTATCTGCAGCAGGGTGAGGACCTGGTCATGGGTGCCTTCCAGCACCTGCTCGGTGAGCACCGCCTGCTGGCGTACCGCTACGATGGTTTCTGGCAGCCAATGGACACCTTCAAGGACAAACAGGGCCTGGACGATGTGTACGCGCGAGGCGACGCGCCTTGGGAGCTTTGGAAACGCGCGGCACCGGCACCGGCACCGGCCGCCGCCCCACTGCAGTTGCAGGCGCGCCGAGCGGCGCGCTCGCGGTGATGCTCGAACTCCCCTTCGCGCACGGCCCCAATGCGACGCTCCGAGTGCTCTGCGTGGGGGCGCATGCGGACGACATCGAAATCGGCTGCGGGGGTACGTTGCTCCAGCTCGCCACGATGGTACCGACGGCCGAGTTCACCTGGGTCGTGCTGAGCGGTGATGGAACGCGGGCGGACGAAGCCCGCCGGAGCGCCGCGCTGTTCTTGGAGTCCGCCGCCTGCTCCCGCGTGGTGGTGAAGGACTTTCGCGACGGCTACTTCCCCTACGTCGGGGCGAGCATCAAGGACTACTTCGAAGAGCTGCGGGACGAGGTGACGCCCGACTTGATCTTCACGCACTACCGGGGCGACCGGCACCAGGACCACCGACTCGTATCCGAGCTGACGTGGAACACCTTTCGGGATGAACTGATCCTGGAGTACGAAGTCCCCAAGTACGACGGCGACCTCGGATCGCCGAACTGTTACGTGCCGCTCGACGAGCAGACCTGCCGCGAGAAAATCCGACATATGCTTGGGGCTTTCGTTTCACAGCGCGATCGGCGGTGGTTTACCGAAGAAACCTTTCGCGGCATCATGCGACTGCGAGGTATCGAATGTGCCTCGCGTGGCGGGTACGCCGAGGCATTCCACGCGCACAAGCTGGTGGCGAGCCCACGCCGGTGTTCCCCATGACTCGCAACCCGCGAGTGAGCGTTGGGTTGGTGGTATATAACGGCGAGCGGTATCTCGCCGAAGCATTAGACTCGCTGCTGGCCCAGACCTTCGAAGATTTCGAGCTCATCATCTGCGACAACGCCTCGACCGATCGCACCGAGGAAATTGGCCGGGTCTACGCCGCGCGGGACCGGCGGGTCCGCTACGCGCGGAACCCGAGCAACCTGGGAGCGCCGCGTAACCACCGGCGCGCGTTGGCACTGTCTCGCGGCCAATACTTCCGCTGGGCAGCGGCCGACGACCTCCTCGCTCCGGAGTACCTGGCGCGCTGTGTGGAGGTCTTGGATCGGGAGCCCGCGGTGGTCCTCGCCTATCCGAAGACAAGATTCATCGATGAGCACGGACGAGTCATGTCGGATCACGATGACAATCTCCACCTCCAGTCGCCTCGGCCCAGCGAGCGCTTTCGGCAGGTCATGGAGCGGCTGGCATATTGTCACGCGGTGTACGGACTGATGCGGGCCGATGTGCTGAAGCGAACGGGGCCGTTCGGCTGTTTTGTCGCCGCCGACATCGTGTTGCTGGCGGAGCTCAGTCTCAACGGCACGTTCTGGGAGGTCCCCGAATTCCTGTTCTCTCGACGGTTCCACCCGGGCGCCGCGAGCAACATGAATCGGGCCGAAATACGCGCGTTCTACTTTCCCGATCGCCCGCACTCGCTTCGGATGCGGGAATGGCGGCATCTCTGGGAGCACTGCCGCTCGGTGCAGCGCGCACCGCTCGCTATGGCGGAGAAGCTGCGACTCGCCGTCTTTCTCATGCAAATGGCTGCCTGGCGCCGCGAGGGCCTGCTGCGAGAGGTGGCGGACGCCGTTCGGCAGCTGATCAGGCGCCCCTTCCACGCGGCCGAAGGCTCAGGCTAGCGTCATGAATCGGCGAGAATCCCGCTAACCGACACCGCGAGCTCGCGGTAGTCGATCGCCCGTTGCGCAGTGCCACAGCCGCCCTCCTCGTTGCGCCAGACCGCCTCCAGCACGTCGAGCATCGCGTTGACATCCGAAGGCTCCACCAAGGCGACTCCGAGCCGCATCGCCTCACGACCGGGTGCGGTGTCGCCAGAGGCGATCACGACGGTCGGGACCCCTACGGCCAAGGCCTCGTAGAGCTTACCCGGGACCTCCAGTTCCTGGTTCTGAGCCGGCACCACGATGAGCCGTGATCGGGCGACCAGGTCGAGCGCCGCGCTGCGGGGAACGACGCCCTGGAACTCCACGTGGTCACCGAGTGAGAGCGCGGCGACCTCGCGCTCGAGCGCGGCGGTCCGGGCTCCGTCCATGGAGCCGGCAGACCGTAGCCGCGTACCGTCCATCGCGGCGGCCGGGTGTCGATCGAGAAAGAGCCGAAACGCCCGCAACAGCACCGTGAGATCGCGGCGACCGTACAAGGACCCCACGTGCGCGATGCTGAGTCCCGGATGGGGATGATCGCTGCGGCGGGGGAGGAGCGCCCCGTCGGCCCCGTTGCGCACCCAGGTGACGGGTCGGTGCGGGTAGCGGGCCTCGAGGGCCAAGGCGAGCTCGGATGTGGTCGTGATGACGCCACTCGCGGACTGCACCACCAGGCGCTCGAGCCGCTTCGTCAGCGCCCACGCGAGCCGACTGCGCATGTACGGATGCGTCTGCCAGCCGCTCGACACGGGTCCCGCCCAGGGATCCCGAAAATCGACGAGCCAGCGGGTTCGCGAGCCACGGGTGGCGAGCCAAGCCGCCAGGTGCGCTCCCACGGGAGGACTCGTGCTGACAATGACGTGCGGGCCCACCCGCGCGATCAATCGGCGAGCCCGCAACGCTGTGCGGAACGCCCATCCTCGACCCTCGCTGAAGAACAGCAGGAGCGCCGCAGCCTCGGCCCGCAATTTGGCGAGGAGGCCCGGGGGCTGCCGTGGCGTCGGCTCAGCGCCGTTCTCGCCTGCGCTCCCTGGCGGTGGTCCCGCAGGGGGGTGTCGTGACCGAAAGCGCCTGTACAGATCGTTGAGCGTGAGACCCGGCCGGCAGACTTCGACCGTGACCCCGTCTTGCGACTCGGCGCCCGGCGCCGCGGTGAGGACCCAAACCTTCCAGCCGAGCTGCGCGAGATACTTCGTGAGGCCCGCCCAGCGCATCCCGCCGATCGCGACGTCGGGTGGAAAGTGATAGCTGATCACGAGCAGGCGCGGTTGTTCGCCGAGCGTCGGGTGCGCGATCACGGCGCTCGCGGATCGAGGATGGCGCCGGCCTCGCTCACCGTGGCGAAGCGAACCGAGGCGAGTCCTGCGAGCCCCTCGATGTAAGACTCGACGGCTCCGTAAAGACGGTCGCGGTCCGCTTCCGTGGCGACGAATGGACTCAATCCCGGCCGCAGACTGGGGCTGTGCCAGGTGATGTTCAAGTGTCGCACCCCGCGCAACATCAGCTGACGCGAGAGGGCGAGCATGTCGCGCACCGAAGACAGCTCGGGATTGAGCACGATTCGCTTGATCAGGCCGGTCCGAAAGGCGATTCCCGCGAGGCGCAGTGGTCGCAGCGGACGGAGCGCCAGGAAGCGGCGCATTCTGTCCCACAGTCCGAACGGCGAGCGGGTGTAGCCGGCCGAAACGGGGATCTCGAGCAGCCCCCCTTCGGGGTCCGAAATCCGCACGTCGCGCCCCGGGGTGAGACGGTAAGCGTCGAGTGGCGCTCCCACGAAGTTCGGGCCGTCGTCCGTGTCTTCCCAGTTGACGTACGGAGTCACGCTGCTGTCCACTCGGTAGCCACACTGTAGCAGCGCGCCAACCGTGGCGGGACCGAGACCATAACGGCCGGCTCGAAACACGGTGGGCGGGGCCCCGAGAGCATCGCCCAGCGCGGCGCTGAGCCGCTCGAGCTTGGCGAGCTGCACTGCGGCCGGCAGATTCTTCACCATGGTGTTCCGCGCCTTCGTGCCGTTGACAAGGGGCGGTGTGTTCCATGGGTGCAGGTGCCCGCCGATCTCCGCACCACCGTCTCTCACGGCTCGCAGGGTGGCAGCAGCCCAGGGCTCCGCCGCGACCTGGTAGGTGGTGAAGTACGTCGCGCGCGCTCCTAAGCGTTGCAGGAAGCGATCGAGGCGGGGGAGCTCGCGAATGTTCTCCACGGTGGTGCCGCTCGGGCGGGGCACCCAATTGTCTTCTTCCGTGTCGATTGTGACGATCAAAACGACCTTCATGAGCCCTCCGGAGTTCGACTTCCCCCGTGCAAGGGGCGCTCCAGCTTGTTCGTCTCGCCCAAGTGTACTAACTATCGATATAACAAGGCGTTATCTATTCATTCGCGCCATCATTATGAGTGTTGCGCTGACGCATCACCACCGCCCTAAAGGGCAGGCTGGTTGCTCCGGCATATGACCTGCGAGGGGATGGTACCTACATGGTGATCCTCCACATCGCGGCTCCGGCGCAGTTCGGCGGCCTCGAGCACGTCGTACGGGCCCTGGCGGGCGGTCTGACCCGCTCGGGGCACGAGGTTCACGTGGCAGCGGTCGTCGATCGGCCGCAGCACGAGCACGCCTTCCTTGCGCAACTCCTGGCGGCTGGCATCGAGGTGCACGCGCTGGCGCCGGGCCCGCGAGCCTATCTCCGCGAGCGCGCCGAGATCGGAGCGCTATGCCGGCGAATTCACCCCGACGTGGTTCACACGCACGGATATCGACCGGACGTGGTCGACGCTGGCGTGGCGCTGCGCTCGGGCCTGCCGCTCGTGACCACCCTCCACGGCTTCACCGGCGGCGGTTGGAAGAACCGGCTGTATGAGCGGGTGCAGCGCCTTGCCGTGCGGAGGTTCAACGCGGTCGTCGCCGTGTCGCGGTCCCTCGCGCAGTTTCTCGTCAACGAAGGGGTGCCCGCCGAGCTCATCGACGTGGTTCCCAATGCCTGGGAAGGATCGGACGCACTCATGTCGCGGGACGCCGCGCGACGCGCGCTCGGCATTCCCGAGGACACGCTACACGTCGGTTGGGTGGGGCGGATGACGCCGGAGAAAGGGGCCGACGTCATGCTCGATGCACTGGCCCGTCTTTTGGACGTGCCGATGATCGCCTCGTTCGTGGGAGATGGTCCGGAGCGCGCGACGCTCGAGGCGCGAGCGATCACCCTCGGGCTCGAAGGGCGGATCAAGTGGCATGGGGTGGTCGCCGACGCGGCTCGTCTGTATGGGGCGTTCGACCTGTTCGTGCTGAGCTCGCGCACGGAGGGGACCCCCATCACGCTGTTCGAAGCCATGGCGGCGGGGGTCCCGGTCGTCGCGACTGCCGTGGGAGGTGTTCCGGACGTCGTGTCGAGCACCGAGGCGCTGCTCGTTCCCCCGGAGGATCCGCCTCTGCTCGCAGCGGCGATTCGGGTGGCGCTGCTCGATCGGGCCGGCGCCGCAGGACGGGCGACGGATGCGCGACGGCGTCTCGAGCGGGACTTCGCCGTGGGCCCCTGGGTGGCGAGCTACGAGGCTGTCTACCGGCGCGTGCTGCGGGCGTGAGCGCGGCCCTGTGGGTCGTCGGCGGCTCGCTCGGGTTCGCCGCGTACGCGTACGCCGGCTACCCGCTCGCGCTCTGGTTGCTGGGCGGGCTGCGCCGCCGGCCGGCCCCCCCGTTGCCCTCCGGGACGGCCGAATGGCCGACCATCAGCATCGCAATCGCGGCTTATAACGAGGAGGCCACGATCGGGCCGACGTTGGAGCGAATCCTCGCGCTCGACTACCCGCCGGACCGCCGGCAGATCGTGGTCGTGTCCGATGCCTCCACCGACCGAACCGATCGAATCGTCGCCGGGTTCGCGGATCGCGGCGTGGAGCACCTCCGCCTGCCGGTACGCGGCGGCAAGACAGCTGCAGAGAATGCCGTCGGCCCGCTGTTGCGGGGCGATATCGTGGTCAATACCGATGCATCAACGGGAATCCCGCCACAATCGATCAAGCTGCTCGTCGCCCCGTTCGCGGACCCGAGTGTGGGGGTCACGTCGGGACGGGATGTGAGTGTGGGAGCGGCCCGGCTCGATGCCCGGGCGAACATCGGAGAGTCGGGATACGTCGGGTACGAGATGTGGGTGCGCGATCTGGAGACGCGGGTTGCCGGGATCGTCGGGGCGTCGGGGTGCTTCTACGCGATCCGCGCGAGCCTGCATCGAACGCCCGTTCCGGCGGCGCTGAGCCGGGACTTCGCGGCGGCCCTGATCGCGCGCGAGCACGGGTACCGCGCGGTGTCGGTGCCGGCGGCGATCTGCCTGGTGCCCCGCGGGGCGTCGCTACACCAGGAGTACCGGCGCAAGGTGCGGACCATGTCGCGTGGCATGGAGACGCTGCTCTACAAGCGCCACCTCCTATTGGCGCGCCGGCACGCGCTGTTCGCCTGGATGCTGGTGAGCCACAAAATATGCCGGTGGGCCTTGCCCTGGGTCGCTCTCTTGGGCGGGGTGGCGCTCGGCGTACTCGCGCCCACGACCCCGTGGGCCGGTTACGCCCTGGGCGGCGTGGGACTCGGTGTGTGCGCTGCTCTGGTGGGATGGCTGTGGCCGAGCGGGCGAGCTCTCCCTCGACTCGTGGGTCTTCCGGCATACGTCGTCTGGGGGAACGTGGCGGCGATGCACGCCACGCTGAAAGCCGTGCGCAGAGAGCTGAGCCCCACCTGGGAGCCGACCCGGCGCGGGCCCGCCGGCGAGCCGGCGCTCCCCACCGAGGTGAGTCGCTAGCTCACCACGCTCCGCGTTTGAAGACGACGACCGGAACGGTGCGCAACATAATGAGGAGATCCTCGAGCAGGGACTGCCGTGCGATGTACTCCAGATCGTATTCGACTTTCCTGCGCACGCTGTCGAGCGACGTATCGTAGTGATGGTTGATCTGCGCCCAGCCCGTGATTCCCGGAAGCACGCGCTGGCGCTGGTCGTAGCCCTGAATCTGTTTCCGCAGGTCAGCGAAGATCTTCGGCTGCTCGGGCCGGGGCCCGACCAGGTTCATGTCGCCGCCCAGGACGTTAAAGAGCTGCGGCAGCTCATCGAGCCGGTACTTCCGCAGCACGCGGCCCAGCGGCGTGACGCGGGGGTCGTCGGGTTGCGCCCAGACCTGGCTCGCGGCATCGCCGTTCACCCGCATCGTGCGGAACTTGTAGATCGTGAACGGCCTGCCGCCGTGGTCGGTATGCCGGCGGCCGTTGCCCGAGGCGGGCCTGAGCGCGCGGCGGTCGAGCCCCACGCGCGTCTGCATGTACAGCACTGGTCCGCGCGAGGTGAGCTTGAGGAGCAGCGCGATGCACGCCATCAGCGGCGTCGCCAGCACGAGTCCGAGCAGGGCCGCGGCGATGTTCAGGGCGCGGCGGGTGCCCTCCACGCGCGCCCATTCCTCGAGGGCGAGGGGCGGAACGGATGCGAAGTGCGCCACATGGTCGCCGGAAACGGTGTCTCGGAGCACCGTGGCGCGCGGAGTGGATCGGGCGGTCGTTGGCACAGTACGAGCCGACGAACGCAAGGCCTGTGCGGGCGAGCTCTGGTAGAGCCGCCTATGTAACCCGTTGTGTCATCGATCGTTGCATAAGCAGTCCGACGGCCTGTCGGGCGTTCGCGACGTGGCGTCGCGTCGGCTGGTGTTGGGCGCCTGCTACACGGCGCCCCGGGCTCAGCTCTTGGGGAGCGCTTCCGGCGGAGTTTCTTCTTCGACGGGGGTGACGAGCAGTTTGCGGTGCAAGCCCTGTCGTTCCATCAACCGGTACAAGGTCGTGCGGTCCACACCGGCGATCCGGGCGGCGCGCGACATGTTGCCTTCCGCGAGGACCACGAGCTGCTCGAGGTAATGGCGCTCGAACTGCGCGAGCAGGCGCTCCCGCGCGGTATGATAGCTCGCTTCGATCGCGCTTTCGGGCGCGGGGGGCGTTGCGACCGTGGTCTCCTCGACTGGACGATCGTCGCCGATCACGGGGATGTCCCGGGGTTGAATCTCCCCGCCGGGCTCGATCAGCACCACCATGTGCTCGATCACGTTTTGCAGCTCACGGACGTTGCCGCGCCATGGGCGGGACACGAGCGCGCGCACCGCCGCGTGCGACAGCCGCGGCAAGGGTGCGCTGGTCTCACGGTGCCGGCGCCAGTAGTGCGAGAGGAAGTGGTTCGCCAAGGCCGGGATGTCCTCCGGCCGCTCGCGCAGCGGGGGCACATGAATGGGCACGACCCGCAGGCGGTAGTAGAGGTCCTCACGGAGGGTGCCGTTCTTGACGGCCTCCTCGGGGTTGCCGTTGGTGCAGGCGATGAACCGCACGTTGACGACGGCATCGGTGGTCTCGCTGCCTACCCGCCGGACCACGCCGTCCTGGATCACGCGCAGCAGCTTCGCCTGAATCGGCTTCGTCATCTCTACCAGCTCATCCAGGAACAGTGTGCCGCCGTTCGCCGCCTCGAGGAGGCCGGGCTTGTCGCGGACGGCTCCCGTGAACGCGCCCTTGACATGTCCGAACATCTCGGACTCGAGCAGGTTCTCCGGCAGGGCTGCGCAGTTGATCGCCACGAGGGGCCGGCTCGACCGACGGCTGTGGTGATGGATGAACTGTGCGATCAGCTCCTTGCCGACGCCGCTCTCGCCCGTGATGAAGACGGACGCGTCGGTCGAGGCCACGCGGCGGGCTAGCTCGATCGCGCGCCGGAACCCGGGCGCCGCGCCCAGCACGGTGACCTTCTCGCTGTTGCCGTGGCGGCGCTCGAACTCTTCCTGCAACTCGCGGGTCTCGCGCGCGACCATGACGGCGTGAGCGGCCCGGCCAAGCAGGATCTCCAAGTGCGTTGCCGAGAAAGGTTTGGGGAGGTAATCCCACGCCCCGGCCCGCAGCGCCTCGATGCTCGAGGCGACGCTCGGCGCTCCGGTCATGACGATCACGAGGGTGTCCCGGTTGGTCTCGAGGCACACGCGCAGCAACTCGATGCCTGGGACCTGGGACATGTACAGGTCGAGCAGCACGACGTCGAACCGGGCGCGCTTCAGGATCTCGAGGGCTTCCTGGCCGCGCCCGCAGCAGACCACGTTGTAGCCCCCGAGCTTGAGAACGTTGGCGCAACTCTCCCGCAGCGTGCGCTCGTCGTCGGCGATCAGCACCCGCAGCGACGCCAGTGTCTCCGGGCTGACCGGGAGCAGGGTTGCAACGTCTGGCTTCGTGGGCGCGTTAGGCGTGCCCACCGGGTCGGATTGGCTGACCGAAGAAACCTGTGACTCGCCCAAGTTCCTGCCTCGCTTCAAGTCGGTTGCCCCGGTCGAGATGCCGCGGACGACGCGGTGATACGCAGGGTTCGGGCCGAGACCGTCTTTTGGCGGCCGTCCACCTGGTCGTCCAGCTGGTCGTGGCGTCGCCGCCACATGATTCCGGTCTCAATGTGGCGCTGTTGCCTCGACGCCACAATGATTTGGATCACGCCGTGTCCCCACGCGTCCGCGCCCACCTTGCCGAGCACAACGGTGGGCCCGGAAGGGCTGACACGTGGCGCAGAATCTGCGAAGAGCGGGCATGCCATTCCACTGACCATTACTGCCACTGCGGAGCGAGCGTGCCCGACAGAATCCCTCCGGAACCTCCTGCCACGACGACGCTTAGCAGCTCCCACCTAGATCCGTTGCAGGTCCCACCCGATGCCGCGGTAGCCGCCTTCGCCCCGAACTTTCCAGCCGAGGAGGGGACGGACTGGCGCCGGTACGCGACCGCGATCATGCGGAATCGTTGGTGGGTTGTGCTCGGGACGGCGTTAGGACTGGCGGGGGGAATTGGCGCGGCGCGGGTGCTCAAGCCGCAGTATATGGTGCAGGGGACGGTCTGGATCGACGTGGCGAATCGGCAGGACGTCAATCGCGGCCCGATCCGGCAGAGCCAGCTGCTCGAGGCGTATGCGTGGGTGGATCTGCTCCGCTCCTATACCGTGCTCGACAACGTGGTCCGGCAGCTCCGGCTCTACGTGTCGCCCGGATCGTCCGCCGACGCGGCTGCGTTGACGTCGTTCGACGTGGCGGAGCGGTTTCGTTCGGGGTCCTACCGCCTCGCCGTGGATCCGAGCGGGAAGACGTTCACGCTGACGAGTCGAGGCATGGACCTTCAGCGTGGAACGGTGGGCGAGCCTGTCGGCGCGGCGTTCGGGTTCCTGTGGACGCCCCCTGCCGCGGCGCTCCCCGCGGGACGGGTGATCTCCTTCAGCTTGGTTACCCCGCGGGACGCGGCGCGACGGCTGTCCGAAGACCTCTTGGTCCATCTCGATGAGAATGGGAACTTCATGGCGCTGGAGCTCACGGGCGCCGATCCCACCGCCCTGGCCGCGGCCTTGAATGGGATCGTGGAGCGCTACGTGGCCGTGGCCGCCGATCTGAAGCGGGCCAAGCTCACCGAGCTCACGCACATTCTCGACGACCAGATGTCCACCGCGGCCATGCACCTGCACAGCGCGGAGGGGGCGCTCGAGGAGTTTCGCGTCCGGACGATCACGTTGCCCTCGGAGCAGGCGTCGCCGGTCTCCCCGGGTCTCGAGTCCACGCGCGATCCGGTGTTCAAGAACTTCTTCGAGCTACGGATCGAGCGCGAGCAGCTGCGGCGCGACCGCGAGTCCATCGAGCAGGCGATCGCGCATCCGGCTGATTCGGGGGTCGTGGAAGGACTCGAGGTCGTCGGCGCCGTCCAGCGCTCGGCGGGAATGACGCAGGCGCTGCACGAGCTGACCACGAAGGTGGCCGAGCTGCGCGCGATCCGTTACCACTACACCGACGAGTACCCGGGCGCCAAGCGGCTCGCCGCCGAGATCGAAACGCTCGAGCACAGGACCATTCCCACCCTGGCGCGCGGCCTGCTCGGCGAGATCGCGGCACGGGCGCAGGTGCTCGACACGTCGGTCCAATCCGCGGGGCACGAGCTGAAGCAGATTCCCCAGCGGGCGGTGGAAGAGGCGCGGTTGCGCCGCGAGGTGGCGATCGCCGAGAACCTCTACACCACCCTGCAGCAGCGCTACGAAGAGGCGCGGCTGGCAGAGGCGAGCACCATCCCCGACGTGCGCGTGCTCGACGCCGCCGTCGCCCCGCAGCGGCCGATCAAGAACACGGCGCCACGGATCGTTCTCGTCGGGTTGTTCGGCGGGCTCGGGCTGTCTCTGCTCGGCGTCGTGCTGATGGACCGCTTCGACACCCGGATTCGTTATCCGCAACAAGTCACGCGCGAGATGGGCCTGCAGATCCTCGGCGCCGTGCCGCATGTGGGGCGGGGTCGTCGCGCGCCTCGTCCGGACGACGTGACCCAAGTGATCGAGGCGGTCCGGGCGGTGCGCCTGAACGTGGCGCACGCTTATGGGGCCGCGGGGCCCGTGCTCGTCACGATCACGAGCCCCGGGCCGGGGGATGGCAAGTCGTTCGTCAGCGGGAACCTCGCACGGGCTTTCGCCGACGCCGGACGGAGGACGTTGCTCATCGACGGCGACACGCGCCGCGGTGTGCTCCATCGTGTGCTCAAGCTGTCCCGCCGGCCCGGATTGATCGACTATCTGTCGGGGGATCTTCCGTTCGAGCGCATTGTCCAGGCGACCGACCATCGTTGGCTGTCGTTTATCGGCAGCGGCAGCCGGGCCGGGGACTCCCCCGAGCTGCTGGGGTCGCCCGCGATGGCCCGATTGCTCGCCTCCGCCCGGGGCAGCTATCAGGTCGTGCTCATCGACAGCCCGCCCCTCGGTGCCGGTATTGATCCCCTCGTGCTCGGGGCCCTGACCGGCAGTCTGATCATTGTGCTACGGACGGGAGCCACGAATCGTGATCTGACGCATGTAAAGCTCGAGGGCATCGAGCGGCTGCCGATCCGCGTGCTCGGCGCGGTGCTGAACGACGTCCAGCCGGGCGGGGTGTACCGGTACTATTCGTATCTCCCGGGCTACGCGGCGGAGGATGAGCCGCGGGCGCCAGGGGCTTCGCGGGTGGCGCCGGCGCGGGGACTGCCGAGTGGCCGGTAGGGCGGAGCCCGCTCAGGCTCCCGGCGCGGACGTGCCCATGCCGTTGCTGAACCCCCGCAGCCAGCCCCCCGCGGGGTCTGAGCGGGCGAGTCGCAGCGCCGCGGTGGCCCGGAAGATCGTCTCGACCGCGTCCACCGGCGCCTCGTAAAAATCCGCCACGCTGTAGTAGCCCGCGCGGAGCGCGAACGGCGGGATGCTGAATGCGCCCGGAGCGACGTCCACGGCGTGCGCGAGCCGCTCGGCCGCTTTCACGCAACCGGCCGCATTGGCGTCGAGCGCCACCAGCGCGAACTCCGTGCGTCCCAACCGGCCGATCGCGTCGGAGCGCCGGCCCACGGCTTTGAACACGTGCGCGAGTAACGGGATCGCTTTCGCCACGTGGGCTTCGACGGCGGCTTCGTCCGACGCCTCGAATTCCGGCGCCAACACGACGCAGCCCAACGCGCTGTGGGCGCGGGCCGCCTGCGACCCCAGCTCCTGCGCCCGCCGGGCGACCCCCCGCATGTTGTACAGCCCCGTATCCCAATCGAGCAATCCGTCGTCCCGCGCGCGGTCGGCGTCCTGCTTGGCGCGGCTGAACGCCCGGATGCGCAGCAGGAACTCCTCCGCATCGAGCGGCTGGCCGAGATGGTCCCAGGCGCCGGCGCGCAGGGCGTCGATACGGCGCTGCCGGGTGGGGGACTCCGGACTGATGATGAGAATCGGCGTGCTCGGCGAAACCTGAGACTCGCGGCGCAGCTGGCGGCACACCTCGAGCCCATCGTTATCCGGAAGGGTGCTCTCGACGATGATCACGTCGGGTTGAGTCTCCCGCGCTTCCTCCACGGCTCGCGCCCCCGTGTATGCCCGTCGCACTTCGAATCCATTCGGTCCCAGGACGGTTTCCAGGGACCGAGTGGACCATTGCTGGCCGCTCGCGATCAGCACAAGCTGACGCCGGCGGAATACCGAGCTGTCGGGCATGGCGTGGGTTGCTCGCGTTCTGAATCTAGAAGTTGGTGGCACTCTTCAGCATGAGTCGTGCGCTCCTCGCGCGCCCGCGCAAGTCGCGCGACGGGCGGTGGTTATCTGGAACGCCCGAGCGCGCGGGGTCGTGGAATCGATGCACGCGAACGACAGCCAGCCGGAGAGTGACGCGACGGCGCAACGGCGGCACGCGGCCGCCGCTCCCGTGCTCGAATGGGCACCTCGCTAAGTCGCGCTCGCAGCGTCGCCTCGCCCCGCGTGGCCGGTTCGACATGCTACGGCCCCAAACTTGAATGCAGGGGGAGCATCGTGATCGCGGCATTTCCCCCAGGATCCCAGGTAGGGTCGGAGGAGGACGGATTCAGTGTGCGGCATCGTCGGTTATGTCGGTCAGCGGGAAGCTGCACCCATCCTCATCGAGGGCCTGCGCAGGCTCGAGTATCGCGGCTATGACTCCGCCGGTCTTGCGGTCCAGACCGGACGCGGGATTGTAACCCGTAAGCTGGGAGGCCGGGTCGAAGGGCTTGCAACCCACCTCGCCCGACTCCCCGCTCACGGGATGGTAGGCATCGCCCACACGCGCTGGGCGACGCACGGCGCCCCCACGGCGCGGAATGCGCATCCACACGTGGATTGCCACGAGCGGATCGCGCTCGTGCACAACGGCATCGTCGAAAACGCCGACGCCCTGCGGGCGGCGCTCGAACGCTGCGGGCACACCTTCTACACTGAGACCGATACCGAAACGCTCGCCCATTTGATCGAAGACGAAACGGGCGACACCCTCGAGGCGCGGGTCATCGCCGCGCTCGAGCATGTGGAGGGGACGTACGGCCTCGCCGTCATGAGCGCCGATGAGCCTGACAAGATCGTGGTGGCGCGGCGCGGATCGCCCGTGCTGCTGGGCATCGGGAACGGGGAGTACTTCGTCGCGTCCGACGCGTCCGCTGTACTCGAGCACACGCGGTCGGTCGTCTACCTGGACGACGGTGACATCGCGGTGCTGACGCCCGCGGGCTACCACGTGATCGACCGGCAGTCTCACGTGCAGCGTCGCGTGGTGGACGCCATCTCCTGGGACCTGGAAGAGCTGGAGTTGAACGGCTTCTCGCATTTCATGCTCAAGGAGATCTGCGAGCAGCCGCAGACCGTGCGCAGCACGCTGCGCGGGCGCTTGATGCTCGGGGAGGGCCTAGCCCGTCTGAACGGCTTGAACTTGACCCCGCAAGCGTGCGCAGGCATCCGCCGCGTCGTCATCCTGGGGTGCGGGACCTCGTGGCACGCCGCCCTCGTGGGCCGCCACCTCATCGAGGAGCTGGCTCGCGTGCCGACGGTCGTGGAGTATGCCTCCGAGTACCGCCATCGGACGCCGCTCGAGGTGCCGGGCACGCTGGTGATGGCGATCTCCCAATCGGGCGAGACC
Source organism: Gemmatimonadota bacterium (assembly GCA_041484865.1). Lineage (GTDB taxonomy): Bacteria > Gemmatimonadota > Gemmatimonadetes > Gemmatimonadales > GWC2-71-9 > AG25. The sequence continues at coordinate 3,396 of JBGPIJ010000014.1, read as the reverse complement.
GCGGACACGCTGGAAGCGATGCGGGCGGCGGCCACCTCAGGGAGTCGCGTGATCGGAGTGGTGAACGTCGTGGGGAGCACGATCGCGCGCGAGGCAGACGGCGGGATCTACCTGCACGCGGGCCCGGAGATCGGGGTCGCCTCCACCAAGGCCTTCACGTCGCAAATCGTCGCGCTGGCGCTGTTCGGACTGTATCTCGGCCGTATGCGCGATCTCTCGCCCGAGGCGGGGCAGGAGTTCGCCCGCCAGCTGTCTCGCCTGCCCGAGCTGGTGGCTCGCACTCTCGAGCTCGAGCCGCAGGTGCGGGCGATCGCGGAAGAGTACGCGGGCGCCTCCAACGTGCTGTACCTGGGGCGCGGGGTGAATTTTCCGGTCGCCCTGGAAGGCGCGCTGAAACTCAAAGAGATCAGCTACATCCACGCGGAGGGCTATCCCGCGGCGGAAATGAAGCACGGCCCGATCGCGCTCATCGACGCGGACATGCCGGTCGTGTGCGTCGCGCCGAAGGACGACGTCTATCGGAAGGTCGTCACGAACATGCAAGAGGTGAAAGCCCGGGGCGGGAGGATCGTGGTGGTCACGACGGAGGGCAACGGCGCCCTGGGGTCCCTGGCGTCTCACCAGCTGCGGGTACCGTCGACCGCCTCCCTCCTGTCACCCGTCTTGACGGCGATCCCACTTCAGCTCCTGGCGTATCACATCGCGGTGCTTCGGGGATGCGACGTGGACCGCCCCCGCAACCTCGCCAAAAGCGTAACGGTGGAATAATGATGCCTTCCCGTCTCCAGATTCTCGTTCGCATCCTGTGGGCTGCTCCCCTCGCGTGGGGGTTGTGCGCGCGCCCTGCCAGCGCTCAACAGCCCGTGGACTGGGATAGCCGGCGCATCTACACGAATCGCGGCGAGCTGCAAGCCTTGCTGGCTCGGCTCGACTCCGTAGCCGCCGCCTCAACGGGGAGCAGCGACCACAAGGCGGAGGCTCGCCGCAACGCGGTTGCCGTGCGGGCTCGCCTGGGCGGGGGCGATTTCCAGCCCGGGGACCGCATCCTGCTACGCGTGGAAGGGGAGCAGCAGCTCTCCGACACGTTCAGCGTGGACGAGTCGCGCTCACTGCTGCTCCCGACCATCGGCGCCGTGCCGCTCGCGGGCGTGCTCCGTTCCGAGCTGGAGTCATACCTGCGCGTGCGGCTCGCGGTCTTCATTCAAAAGCCCGTCGTGCGGGCGCAGTCCCTGATCCGGATCGCCATCACCGGCGAGGTGAACCGGCCGGGCTACTACCTCCTGCCGCCTACGAGTCAGGTATCGGACGCGATCATGGCCGCGGGCGGGCCGACCCACGACTCCAAGCTGAGCGGACTCGTGGTGCAGCGTACCGATGGCGAGGTCTGGGGCAAGGACGTCGTACAGCGCGCGATTGTTGACGGACGGACCCTCGACCAGCTCGGGGTCCGCTCGGGGGACCGGCTGTTCCTCCCTCGACACAATGACTTCCAGCGCACCGTCACCCTGCTCAGCGCGCTGCTGACCATTCCCGTGACAATCTACGCGTTGACCCGGCTCTTCTAAGCATGCCCGAGCGCTCGCGGACGCTGCTCTCCGTTGTGGGCGCGCGGCCGAACTTCCTGAAGCTCGCGCCGCTGGCGTGGCAGCTCGCGGGACGCGACGACGTGCGCCACGTAATCGTCCATACCGGGCAGCACTACGACCCGGGGATGTCGGACACGTTCTTCACCGGTCTCCGCATCCCGACGCCCGATTGCAGCCTCGAGGTCGGGTCCGGCTCGCACGCCGCCCAAACCGCTGCCGTGATGCAGCGGTTCGAGCCCGTCTGCCTCGATGTGCGGCCGGACATGGTCGTGGTGTACGGCGACGTGAACTCCACGCTCGCGGCCACGCTGGTCGCGACGAAGCTCGGAATTCCGGTGGCGCACGTCGAGGCGGGGCTGCGCAGCCGCGATCGGTCGATGCCGGAGGAAATCAACCGGGTCCTGACCGATGCGGTGGCGGACGTGCTGTTCGCCCCGTCACCTGACGCGGTGGACAACCTGCTCGCGGAAGGCGTCGCCGCCGAGCGAATTCGGCTCGTCGGGAACATCATGATCGATTCGGTCGTCCGCGTGCTGGACGACGCTAAACGGTTCGACGCGCCGGCCCGGTACGGCGTGGCGCCCGGAGACTACGTCGTGGTCACCTTGCACCGGCCCGCGAACGTCGACGACCCCGACACGCTGCGCGAGCTGCTCGCGGCCCTCACCGCCGTGGGCGCCGAGCGCCCGGTCCTGTTCTCGGTTCACCCGCGAACGCGCGAGCGGATGCGCGCGGCGGGGCTCCGGGTCCCGGCTCGCCTGCGGTTGCTCGATCCCTTGCCGTACGTCGAGATGCTGAGCCTCGTCGCTGGAGCGGGCCTCGTGCTCACGGATTCAGGGGGGCTCCAGGAGGAGACGAGCTACCTGGGGGTTCCCTGTCTGACCGTGCGCCCGAATACGGAGCGACCCATCACGATCACCGCCGGCACGAACCGCCTCGTTGCCGCCCGGCGCGAGCCCATTCTGGAGGGCGTGCGCGCCGCATTCGCCTCCTTACGGGACGCGCCGCGGCCGATCGAGCTATGGGACGGCCGGACCGCCGAACGCATCATTTCCGTGCTGTGTCCATCCGAACAACCGGTCGGCGTGTGATCTACCTCACACCTAGCGGGGTCATTGAAACGGAGGCATATTCGCGGGCCCTTGTGAGCAGTCGAATGCAGCTACGCCGCACCGCGAATTCGCGTGGTACCACTCAGTCGCTCCCAACGCGGAACGGCGGAGGGGACGCGGAGTGCACCCTTCCGACGGCTCCCGTCGTCTTCGCCGCCGCTCAGCGCGCGATTGCCCGCTGGCACGGAGCCTCGGACGGCGTCGCTGACGGCGTGGCCGACGTGATGGCCGCCATCACGACGGCGGTGCATCAGCGGCAGGAAGACTCCGCGACCCCGATCGACGAGCGGGCCCGTTCGGTGCTCGGCCGCCGCCTGCTGGAGTTGTTGCGCGCCGAGATCGTGCTCGATTGGCCGTCGCACGGTTTGCCGGCGGCGCAGATGGCTCCATTCCTCATCGCGATCGAGCGCGTCCGTGAGGAAATCGAGTCGACGTCGCCTCCGGCGAGCCTCGAGCTGCTCATCGAGGTCGCGCATGACTTTCAGTCGCCGCTCACCTCGATTCTGTTTCTCGCCGATACCATGCACCGCGGCCAGAGTGGTCCGCTCACGGAGTTGCAGCGCTGGCAGCTCGGGCTGATTTACGGAGCCGCGCTGGGACTGAGCGGGCTGACGAGCGACGTGATCGAGCTCGCCCAGGGAAACGAGCGGTTGTTGGAGAAGGAGCCTGTGCCGCTCTCGGTGCGCGCCATGTTCGAT
>JBGPIJ010000013.1:0-21412 GCA_041484865.1 Gemmatimonadota bacterium | reverse complement strand
CGTCCGGCCCAGGATACCGAGCAACGCGGGCGTCCCGAACCGCCCGAACAGGAACCACGTCATGGCGCGCACGCCGATCCAGCCGAAGGACGCGAGCGCGAGTGTCGAGAAGAAGCCGAGCTGGAACCCCGTCTGCTGCGCGATCCACGGCGTGATGGCGTCGATCAGCTCGCGGTACAGGAACATCACTTCGAAGAACATCACGAATCCCTCGACCAGCACCATGGAGACGATCTGCGGGGTCCGCTTCGCTGTCACCGCGTCGCTCAACGCCTGGATGGCGGCGAAGCTGCCGGAGATGAGGATGAACAGGAACGGCCAGAGAATCATGCTCACGCCCCACCCGCTCAGCTCACTGCCGGTCAAGTCGGCAAGGACTTCGCTGATCGTCGGGCGCAGCGTGAACGTGAAGATCGTCGCTTCGAGCGCCGACCACACGAGAATGAAGATGAACGCAAGCCAGGGCACGCCCGGCTGGAAGTACTGCCGGGTGGCCCAGTCGAGCAGCGCGAGCGGTCGTGTGAAGATGAACTTGAGCAGGCGGACGCACAGCGAGCCCGCCAACTTGAGCAGATTCCACACCCAGCCCACCAGCAGCACGACGAAGCGCCCCAGCCCCGCCCAGTAGAACCAGATCATGCGCGCGGCGTCCCACCACGACATCAGGAGCGCCGTGAGAAACGTGCCGCGCCCCGAGCGGAACGGGAGCGTGTACAGCGACGCCATCGTGCACCACATCGCCGCTACGAGCAGGGCCGCGGGCAAGAGCAATAGCACCGCCTTCAGGGCGATCACCCCGACCGTGGCGCCCGAAATCGTGAATCCGAGCAACTCCCGTTCCCAGTTGATGATCCACGTAAAGCCCGAGGCCACGAACTGGAGCGTGTCTCGCCACTGCTCAGGGACGGCCTGTTGGAGCGCGAACATTGGGTTCTCCTCCATGGGAGGACTGGGCTATCTCGCCGAGGGGGGCAGCCTCGAGGCGAGGATGGCTGCGGACTAGCCCGCATGATAGACGCCCTAGCGGCCCGAGCAGGTGATCCAGATCACCGGTCAGAACTAGCTTGCGTGTCCGCGCTGGCATGACTACACATGCCTGCATGACAGACGAGGCCTCAAAGCGCTTGATCGTCGTAGGGGATCGGGTGCTCATCACCCCGGAGCAGGGGGAGGAGCGCACCAACGTCGGACTCTATCTCCCCGCAACAGCGGTCGAGAGCCGCCAGGTGCAGGGCGGCCGGATCGTGGCCACGGGACCGGGGACACCCGTCTCCGAGCCCGCCAGCATGGACGAAGAGCCATGGAAGATTCGCGCGCCCGAGGTGCACTACGTGCCGATGCAGGCTGAAGTGGGAGACTACGCGCTGTTCTTCCGGAAGGCCTCGGTCGAGCTCACCTTCGAAGGGAAGATCTACCTCGTCGTGCCCCAGGCCGCGATCCTGGCTCTGGTGCGCGACGGCACGCCGCACGAATAGTCCACTCTAGCGGCACGATGTGGTGCGCTGCATCATTACGGCCATGCGCGACACTCAGTGGGCTCGGAGCCGGGGGAATCGATCGGAGCGGGCGGGCCTGCGTCGCGGCGCCTGGTACCGCGTCGTGGAGGACGACGGCAAGCCGTGGGTGGTGCTCGACGTGCATCGAGTCGAGGTGCGCATTCCGCGGGAGGATCTCGAGCTGCGCGGCGAGCGTCCCGGTACGTGGAGCGTGGTGCACGAACCGCACCTGGTCTGCCCGGGCTGCCACGAACGGCGCCACGTCGCCGGGGAGCCCAAAGAGGTGACGTGCCCCGAATGCAGCCACACCTACCCCGTCGATTGGAAGGACCGGGCGTAGGTTCCCGAATGCGATAGAGCGTACCGCTCCGCACACAATGGGCTCCGGATCTCCCGCCGGAGCCCATTTCTTTCGGGGGTGTCACGAGATCTCTCGACCCCGTTTCCGGGCGGCCTGCCGCGGGCGCGCGAGCTGCTCGCGCAGATCTTCGGGTACCCGAGCCTTCGGGTCCATCAGGTGAAGGTCCTGGGCCCCTTGCTCGCGGCCCGAAGCGTGCTTGCCGTGCTGCCGACCGGGGCCGGCAAGTCACTGTGCTACCAGCTTCCGGCGCTCATGGCCGAGGGACTGACGCTCGTCGTCTCCCCCCTCGTGGCGCTGATGCAGGATCAGGTCGCGGCGCTCCGGTCCCGCGGCGTCGCCGCGGCGTACGTGAGCAGCTTGCTCGATGCTGAGGAGCGCCGTGCGGTGCTCGCCGCGGTGTACGCGGGGCAGGTGCGGCTGCTCTACTGCGCCCCCGAACGGCTGAGCACGCTTGTCCCCGAGCTCCGCGCCCGTCGCATCCGGGTACCGTTTCTCGCGGTGGACGAGGCGCACTGCGTCGTGGAGTGGGGTGACGAATTTCGTCCCGTGTACCGCCGCCTCGGCGAATACCGGTATTTGGTGGGCGACCCGGTGACGCTGGCAGTCACGGGCAGCGCGACGCCTGAGACCCGAAGGGAAATCGCGCAGGTGCTCCGCCTCCCGCAGGCGGCCCTGGTGCTCGAATCATTCGACCGGCCGAATCTCATCCTCAGCGTGGAGCGCATCGGTGACGATCGCGAGCGCTTCGCCCGAATCCGGGAGCTCGTGCGCCGTGCGTCCGGCGCCTCGATCGTGTACGCCCCCGCTCGACGATTGACGGAGCTCGTCGCGCGGGCGCTGCTGCGCTCGGGGGTCCGCGCGACCCCCTATCACGCCAGCCTCTCACCCGAGATGCGGCGCCAGGTGCTGCTCGATTTCTTGGAGGATCGGGTGCCCGTCGTCGTCGCGACCACCGCCTTCGGTATGGGCATCGACAAGCCCGACGTGCGGCGCGTGATCCACTGGGGGCCCGCCCGTACCCTCGAAGCCTACTATCAGGAGGCGGGCCGGGCAGGACGAGACGGGGAGCGAGCGGAATGCATTCCCCTGTGGCGGCCCCCGGACTTCGCCTGGAGCGGATGCGATGCCCCCATGCGGCGGTACGTGGAACGGCGTTGGTGCCGGCGGCGGGCGCTGCTCGAGCACCTCGGACAGCGCGGCGTGCGTTGTGCCGGGTGCGATCGCTGCGGGATCCCGACCTAGGCCCGCCGTCCATGCCCAATTGACGAGGGACGCCGCTGTCGTAGTTTCCTGCACTGGTGCCGCGGGCCTACGCCCGAGCCTTGGGGGTGCGGAATACGTTACCCTGAGTAAACTTACGCCAGACTCTCCGAGGATCCCCACAATGCCTGGCCGCAACTTCCTCTTTGTCCCCGGTCCGACCAACGTGCCCGACCGGATCCTCCGCGCGATGCACCGCGCCATGGAAGACCATCGCTCTTCGACGTTCCCCGAGCTCCCGAATGGGCTGTTCCGGGACCTGAAGAAGGTCTTCAAGACCGCCACGGGGCAGCCTTTCATCTTCCCGGCAAGCGGCACGGGGGCGTGGGAGGCCGCGCTCGGCAATACGCTCTCCCCCGGCGACCGGGTCATCGCGCCCAGGTATGGGCAGTTCAGCCATCTCTGGATCGAGCTGGCCAAACGGATGGGGATTCGGGTCGACATCCTCGACGTGGAATGGGGCGAAGGCGCTCCCCTCGACCGCATCGAAGAGCTGCTCACGGCCGACAAACAGCACGAGATCAAGGGCGTGCTGGTCGTACACAATGAAACGGCGACGGGGGTCACGAGCGACATCGGCGAGGTGCGCCGCGTGCTGGACGCGGCGCAGCACCCGGCACTGCTCTACGTGGACGGCGTGAGCTCGATCGCGAGCATCGACTTCCGCATGGACGAGTGGAAAGTCGATCTCGCAGTCACCGGGTCGCAGAAGGGGCTCATGCTCCCGGCGGGGCTCGGCATCCTGTGCGCGAGCCCGCGCGCCCTCGCGGCGCGCGATCAGGCGAAGTGCGCCCGGGCCTTCTTCGACCTCGGGGACATGGTCAAGTCGAACGCCACCGGCTACTTCCCGTACACGCCGGCGGTGCTGATGCTGTACGGGCTGCGGGAATCGCTGGACATCCTCTTCGAGGAAGGCCTCGATCGCGTGTTCGCCCGCCACCAACGGCTGGCGGAAGGGGTACGGGCAGCCGTGCGCGCCTGGGGATTGAAGCTGTGCGCCAAGGCGCCGAAATGGCACTCGAACACCGTGAGCGCCATCATGATGCCCGAGGGCATGAACGGCGCCGACGTGATCGACGTGGCCTTCCGGCGCTACGACCTCGCGCTCGGCGCGGGCCTCGGTCGGATGGCAGGCAAGCTGTACCGCATCGGGCATATGGGCGATCTGAACGAGCTGATGCTCCTGGGCGCGCTGGCGGGGGCCGAGATGGCGATGCGCGACGTCGGCGTCTCGGTGACGCCCGGCGCCGGGGTGGCGGCGGCCGCCGAGTATTACCGCAGCACCGCGGCGCCGCTCCCGGCCCGCGGCGCCGCGCCACAGTCGCCCGACGCGCAGCCGGCTGCGCCGAGCGCCAAGCCATCCCGCGCCACCGTCGCCAGATGAGTCTGACGCGGTACGAGCCGGCCCGCCCGCGGCTGCAGCGCAGCGAGCTAGCGGTGCCCGGCTCCCAGCCCTCGATGGTCCGCAAAGCGCTCGAGGGCGATGCGGACTACGTATTTCTCGATCTCGAAGACGCCGTCGCTCCCAACGACAAGGAGCAGGCGCGCAAGAACGTCGTCGCCGCGCTGCTCGAGCATGACTGGGGCGAGCACGGCAAAACGATCTCAGTCCGCGTCAACGGGATCGATACCCACTATTTCTACCGCGACGTGGTGGACGTGGTGGAGCAGGCCGGCCATCGCCTCGACACGCTGCTCGTCCCCAAGGTCGGCACGCCCGGCGACGTGTACCTGACGGACGCGCTGCTCACGCAGATCGAGGCGGCGCGCGGCATCGAGGATCGTATCGGCATCGAGGTGCTGATCGAGACGGCGCTCGGCCTGGTGAACGTCGAGGCGATCGCCCAGGCGAGCCGCCGGCTCGAGGCGATGCACTTCGGCGTGGCCGACTTCGCCGCCAGTGTGCGCGCCCGCACCGTGAACATTGGGGGTCTGAACCCCGACTACCCGGGTGATCAGTGGCACGCCGCGCTGTGCCGCATGGTGACCGCGTGCCGCGCGTATGGCCTGCGGCCGCTCGATGGGCCGTACGGGGACTTCAAGGATCCGGACGGCTACCGCGCCGCCGCGCAGCGCGCCGCGGCGCTCGGATGCGAAGGGAAGTGGGCGATTCATCCTTCGCAGATCCCCCTGGCCAACGACGTGTTCACGCCGCCCGAGGCGGAGGTCGAACGCGCCCGCCGGATCCTGGGCGCGCTCGCCGAGGCTGCCGAGAACGGGCGCGGCGCGGCGCAGCTCGACGGCCGGATGATCGACGCGGCCTCCGCGCGCATGGCGCAGAACATCGTCCAGATCGCCGCGGTGATCGCCGCGAGACGCGCGCCGCCCCCCACGCTCGCCGGGACGAGAGCCTGATCTCATGGACATTCACGAATACCAGGCGAAAGAACTGCTCGCGGGCTTCGGGCTTCCGATCCCGCGCGGCGGCGTCGCCTACAGCGCGGAGCAGGCGGTGTACCGGGCCGCGGAAATCGGCGGGGGGCGCTGGGTGGTGAAGGCGCAGATCCACGCCGGCGCGCGCGGCAAGGCCGGCGGAATCCGGCTGTGCGCGAGCGACGTGGAGGTGCGCCAGGCCGCGAAGGAGCTGCTCGGCAGCACATTGGTGACGGCACAGACGGGAGCCGAAGGCCTGCCGGTGCATCGCGTCCTGGTGGAGCAGGCACTGCCGTTCGACCGGGAGATGTACGTCGGTCTGGTGCTCGACCGGAAGCGGGAGCGAATCGTGGTCGTGGCACACCCGCACGGCGGCATGGAGATCGAGGAGATCGCGCAGCGCGAGCCCGAGGCGATTTTGCGCGAGGTCGTCGAACCGGCGGTCGGGATCCAGCCGTTCCAGGCCCGCGAGCTGGCATTCGGCATCGGCGTCCCCCCGACACAGGTCAGTCAGACCGTGGCATCGATCCTCGGCGCCTATCGCGCGTTCCGCGAGCTCGACGCGACCATGGTGGAGATCAACCCGCTCGTCGTCACGAAGGACGGCCAGGTGCTGGTGCTCGACGCCAAGATGAGCTTCGACGACAACGCGCTGTTCCGCCGCCCCAACGTGGCGGAGCTGCGCGACTACGCCCAGGAAGACCCGCGCGAGGCGGAAGCCGCCGAGTACGGCCTCAGCTACGTGGGATTGGACGGGGACATCGGGTGCATCATCAACGGCGCGGGGCTCGCCATGGCGACCATGGACATGATCAAGCACGCCGGCGGCGAGCCGGCGAACTTCCTGGATATCGGCGGCGGTGCGTCGCCCGACCGCGTCGCCGTGGCGTTTCGGCTCGTGCTGTCGGACCCGAACGTGCGCGCGATCCTCGTCAACGTGTTCGCCGGGATCAATCGGTGCGACTGGGTTGCGGAGGGCCTGGTCCGGGCGTTGCGCGAGGTCGAGATGCGGGTCCCCCTCGTGGTGCGGCTCGCCGGCACGAACGTCGACGCAGGCCGGCGCATTTTGGAGGAGAGCGAGCTGCCGATCGTGACCGCGGATACCCTCGCCGACGCGGCGAAACGCGTCGTCCAGGCGCGCAACAAGGCGAGGGCGGCGTGAGCATCCTGCTCGACGAGCGCACGCGGGTCATCATCCAGGGCTTCACCGGCGACAAGGGCACCTTCCACGCCAAGGAGATGATGGCCTACGGCACGAACGTCGTGGGCGGGGTGACGCCGGGGAAGGGCGAGACGGTTCATCTCGGCAAGCCCGTCTTCAACACGGTGAAGGACGCCGTCGCCGCGACCGGGGCTACCGCGAGCTTGATCCTCGTGCCGGCGCCGTATTGCGCCGACGCGATCATGGAAGCGGCCGACGCCGGGATCCGCCTCGTGGTCACCATCACCGACGGAATCCCCGCGCAGGACATGATGACGGTGAAGCGCTATCTGTGGCGCTACCCCAAAGAGCGCCGCACCACAATGGTCGGTCCGAACGGCGCCGGCGTGATCAGCGCCGGAAAGGCGATGATGGGCATCATGCCCGGCCACATCTATGCTCCCGGACCGATCGGGGTCGTCACCCGGTCGGGCACGTTGGGCTACGAAGCCGCGGCCCAGATGAACGCGCTCGGCATCGGGCAGACCACGAGCGTCGGGATCGGCGGCGATCCGATCAACGGCAGCTCGTTCGTCGACATGCTGGCGCTGTTCGAGCAGGATCCCGAGACCGAAGCCGTGATGATCATCGGCGAGATCGGCGGTCCCCAGGAGGCCGACGCCGCGCGCTTCGTGAAGGAGAACATGTCGAAGCCGGTGGTCGGGTACGTCGCCGGCCTGACGGCGCCGAAGGGGCGCCGCATGGGGCACGCCGGCGCCATCATTTCGGCGTTCGGCGACACCGCCGCCGAGAAGGCCGAGATCATGCGCTCCGCCGGCCTGGCGGTCGCGCCCAGCCCCGCCGAGCTGGGGTCGACCATGAAGGAGGTCCTGGCGCGGAAGCACTCGCGGCGCGTCATGGTCCCGCGGTGAGCGCGCGCCCCAGCGTAGTCGTGACGCGGCGGCTGCCGGCCGCCGTGGAAGAGTCCCTCGTCCGCGAGTTCGACGCCCGCCTCAACAGCGACGATCGTCCGCTCGACGCGGCCGGGCTGCGCCAGGCGCTGAGCTCGGCGGACGCGCTGCTCTGCACGGTCACCGACCGCCTCACGGCGGACGTGCTCGCCGCCGAGCCGCTGCGCGCCAAGATCCTCGCGAACTTCGGCGTGGGCTTCAACCACATCGACCTGGCGGCGGCGAAGGCGCGCGGGCTGGTCGTCACGAACACGCCCGACGTGCTGACGGAAGACACCGCCGACGACGCCGTGATGCTCATGCTGATGGTGGCGCGGCGCGCGGGGGAGGGGGAGCGGCAGGTCCGTGCGGGCGCGTGGACCGGATGGCGGCCCACCCACCTGCTCGGCACCAAGGTATCCGGCAAAGTGCTCGGCCTGATCGGGATGGGGCGGATCGCGCGCGCCGTGGCCCGGCGCGCTCGCGCGGGCTTCGGCATGCGGGTCGTGTTTCACGATCCCTACCCACCGCCTCCGGAGCTCGTCCGAGAGCTCGGCGTGATTGCGCGAGCGAGCGTGGACGACGTGCTGCGCGAGGCCGATTTCGTCTCGCTCCATTGTCCCGCGACCCCCGAGACCCGGCACCTGATCGACGCGCGCCGTCTGCAGCTGATGAAGCCGGACGCGTTTCTCATCAACACCGCCCGCGGCGACGTCGTCGACGAGCAGGCGCTGGTGGCGGCGCTCGCGGCGGGCACGATCGCCGGCGCCGGGCTCGACGTCTACGAGCGCGAGCCCGCGGTCACGCCCGCGCTCCTCACGAGGGAGAACGTGGTGCTGCTGCCGCATTTGGGTAGCGCCACCCGCGAGACGCGCGTGGCGATGGGGCTCCGGACGCTCGAGAATCTCCGGGCGTTCTTCGCCGACGCCCCGCCGCGCGATCGCGTCGTCTGATGCCCGACGCGCTGGCGTCGAGCGCCGCCGAATACGTCGAGCATATCGCGGATCTCCTCTTCAACCTGCTGCTCGACGTCATCCGCGCCCACCAACCGGAGATCGCGCCCGTGCTGCGCGGCGAGCGGAGCGACGTCGACTCGAGCCCCGAGCTCGCGGCGCGCACCATCCAAGCCCAGGGCATCTGGTTCCAGCTCTTGAGCATCGCCGAGCAGAACATCGCCATGCGGGAGCGGCGCCGCACCGAAATCGACCGCGGCCCCCACCAGCTGCGCGGGACGTTCGCCCACGTCGTGGGCGGGGCCGCAGCCTCCCGCATCCCGGTGGAGGAAATCCGCTCGGTCCTCTCGACGCTGCGCGTCGAGCCCGTGATCACCGCCCATCCGACCGAAGCGAAACGGGTCACGGTGCTCGAGCGTCACCGTAGCATCTATCTGCGGATCCTCGAGCTGGACTCGTCGCGCTGGACCCCGCGCGAGCGGAGCACCTTGATCGACGAGCTGCGGAACGACATCGAGATCCTGTGGCTGACGGGGGAGCTGCGCCTCGAGAAGCCGACGGTCGCCCAGGAGCTGGCCTGGGGCCACTACTTCGTCAATGAGAACCTGTTCGAGGTCGTCCCCGAGCTGATCGACAAGCTCGACCACGCGCTGCGGCACGCGTACCCGGAAGAGCGCATCGACGTGCCGCCGTTCTTTCAGATCGGGTCCTGGATCGGCGGCGACCGGGACGGCAATCCTTTCGTCACGAACGACGTGACCCGCGAAACGCTGAGCGAGAACCGGCTCGCGAGCCTGCGACGCTACCGCCATCGGCTGGGCGACCTGGTGCGGGCGCTCAGCATTTCCGAGCGCGCGCTCGCCGTCCCGCTCGGCCCAGCCTTTCGTCGCGCGCTCGACCGCCAGCTCGACCTGAGCGGCGACGCGGAGCGAATCACCGCCCGGAACCCGGGAGAGGTGTTCCGGCAGTATCTCGCCTGCGTGCTCCTCCGCCTCGATGCGACGATCGAATACGGCGCGCGCGGACTCCAGGCCCCCGCGGGGTGCGGGTATCCCACCGCCGACGAGCTCGTGGCCGACATCCGGACCATGGAGCAGGGATTGGCGGACGTCCGCTGCGCCCCGCTCGCCGAAGCGCGCGTGCGGCCGGTGCGCCGAGAAGTGGAAGTGTTCCGGTTCAGCACGTTTCGCCTCGACGTCCGCGAGAACACGGTGCGCGTGAACGACGCGCTACGCGAGCTGTGGCGCGTCCGGGCCGCCGGGGGAGACGCGGCCGCCCTGCCGCCCGCGCTCGGCAGCCCCGAGTGGCGGTCGTGGCTGCACGCCGAGCTGGCCCGGCCGCTCAGGCCCGGCCACGAGCCGCCGTCCCTCCCCCCCGCGGCGGCCGACACGCTGGGGATGCTGCGCGTGATCCAGGAAGTGCGGAACCAGGTGGACCGCGCGGCGATCGGCACGTTCATCCTGAGCATGACCCACACCGCGGACGACGTGCTCGGCAGCTACCTGCTCGCCAAAGAGGCCGGCCTCTTCGCCGACGCCGCAGGGGTCGAGAGCTGCACCCTGCCGATCGTCCCGCTATTCGAGTCGATCGAGGACCTGCAGCGGGCGCCGGAGATCATGCGCGATCTGCTCCAGGTGCCGCTGGTGCGGCGCAGCGTGCGGGCGCAGGGCGGCGGGCACGAGGTCATGATCGGCTACTCGGACTCGAACAAGGACGGCGGGTTTCTCACCTCGAATTGGGAGCTCGCGAAGACGCAGCTCAAGCTCACGCGCCTGGGCCGTGAGTGCGGCGTGCCGATCACTTTCTTTCACGGCCGCGGCGGTTCGGTGAGCCGCGGCGGCGCGCCGACGGGGCGAGCCATCGCCGCCCAGCCGGCGGGGTCGATCCAGGGGCGCCTGCGGCTGACCGAGCAGGGCGAGGTGGTGTCGTTCAAGTACGCGAACCGCGGGACGGCGGCCTATCAGATCGAGCTGCTCGCGGCGAGCGTGCTCGAGCATTCGCTGCGCTCGGAGCGCGAAGAGGCGCTCGTCCCCACGGCTGAATTTGACGAAGCGCTCGAAGCCCTGGCCGGCGCCGCCCACGCGGCGTACCGCGGACTCGCCGAGCACCCCGATCTCCTCGCCTACTTTCAGGCGGCGAGCCCCCTCGAAGAGATCGCGCTCCTCAACATCGGGTCGCGCCCGGCCCGCCGCTTCGGCGCCAAGACGCTCGCCGACCTCCGCGCGATCCCGTGGGTCTTCGCCTGGACCCAGAACCGCCACTTCGTACCGGGCTGGTACGGCTTCGGGTCGGGCGTCATGACCTTTCTCGAAGTGCGGGGCACCCGGGGCGAAGTCCTGCTCAAGCGCATGTTCTCCGACTCGCGCCTGTTCCGGCTGACGGTGGACGAAGTCGAGAAGACGCTCGCCTACGTCGACCTCGACATCGCCCGGGAGTACGCGGCCCTCGTGCCGGACGCGCGCGTGCGCGCGGCGATCCTTCCGCTCATCGAGGCGGAGTACCACCGCACCAGGGAAGCGGTGCTACGCATAAGTGCGGGTGACCACATCGGCGCCCGCTTCCCGCAGTTCGAGATGCGCCTGGCGCGCCGCCTGCCCACCCTGGCGCAGGTCAACCGCCAGCAGATCGAGCTGCTGCGACGCTACCGGGCCGCGAGCGGCAAGGAGCAGGAGGACTATCTCGCGCCGCTGTTGCAGTCCATCAACTGCGTGGCGGCGGGGTTCGGGACGACAGGCTAGTTCCCTGTCGCTACGTCGCTACGTTGTACGTGTGAAGCGATGCTCAACGCCACCAGCGTACAACGTACCGTCGTAGCGACGTACAACGGTTCATATGCACGACTCTCTCTACTTCACCGACCAGCATCTGCAAGTACGCGAGATGGTACGCGACTTCGCGCGCGAGGTCGTGAAGCCCTCCGCGCGTCACTACGATGCCGAGAGCGAGTTTCCCTGGGACAACGTCCGGCGGATGGCCGACCTGGGGCTGTTCGGCATCCCCTGGCCGGAGGCGCTGGGTGGCGCGGGGATGGACTACCTCTCCTACGTGATCGTGCTCCACGAGCTCGCGAAGGTCGACGCGAGCCACGCGATCACCGTCAGCGCGCACACGACGCTCGGCACGTCGCCCATCATGGAATTCGGGACGGACGCGCAGCGCCAAGCCTACGTGCCGCGGCTCGCCACCGGACGCGTACTCGCGGGCTTCGGCCTCACCGAACCCGCTGCGGGGTCGGATGCCGGCGGCACGAAAACGACCGCGGTCGATCGCGGCGATCACTATGTCCTGAACGGCTCCAAGATCTTCATTACCCATGCCGGTGTCGGAGAGGTCTTCGTGGCGACGGCCCGCACCGATCCCGCGGGGAAGGGGACCCACGGCATCACCGCATTCATTGTGACGAAGGACACGTGCGACCTCGCGGCCGCGACCCGCGCGGGCGTCGGGCACGATCCTGGACTGCCGAAGTGCCCTGGCGTAGCGGCCGGGAAGAAGGAAGACAAACTCGGATGGCGTGCGTCGGACACCCGGGAGCTGGTGTTCCAGGACGCGGTCGTCCCGAAGGAAAACGTGCTCGGCACGCTGCACGACGGGTTCCGGCAGATGCTGCAAACGCTCGACGCCGGCCGCGTCGGCCTCGGCGCGCTCTCGCTCGGCATCGCCGAGGGGGCGCTCGAGCAGTGTCTCGAGTACACGTCCAGCCGCAAACAATTCGGGCGCGTGATCGCGAGCTTCCAGGGAGTGCACTTCGCGCTGGCGGACATGGCGACCGAGATCGAAGCCGCCAAACATCTCGTGTATCACGCGGCGTGGCTCAAGCAACACGGCCGGCCCTTCAAGCGGGAGGCGGCAATGGCAAAACTCTACGCCTCCGAGCTCGCCATGCGCGCCACCACGAAGGCGGTCCAGCTGCACGGCGGCTATGGCTACACGACGGACTATCCGGTGGAGCGCATGATGCGCGATGCGAAGATCTGCGAGATCGGCGAAGGCACGAGCGAGATCCAGCGGATCGTAATCGCGCGACAGCTGCTGGGGGACCTAATAGGCTAGACCTCCGGAGGCACATACGGCGCCGGCTCGGGCGTCGTCTCCTCCGGGTGCGACAGCTCCTTGTGCAGATGCTCGAGCAGCTCGAGCTGGCGCTGCTGGATGTGCCACAGCTCGTGCCACTGCTTGTACCGGAGCGCATCGAGCTTGTCGTGCAGGTCCCGAATCTCGAACTCGGCCATCAGATTGATTTCGTAGTCCTGCTGCGCCTGGAGCCGGTCCTTCTCCGCCTGCCGGTTCTGGCTCATCATGATCACCGGCGCCTGCACCGCGGCGAGCGCCGAAAGCGCGAGATTGAGGAAGATGTAGGGATAGGGGTCGAACGGGTGCCTCGCCAACACCCAGGAATTCACCGCCATCCACCCGAAGAGGATGACGGAGAAGATGAAGATGAACGGCCAGCTGCCCCCGAATTGCGCCACCCGGTCCGCCACGTGCTGGCCGAACGTCATGTGCGCTTTGAATTCCTGATCCACGAGCCGCGACACGCGTCCGCGCCGGGCGACCTTCGTCACCAGGGCCTGCTCCATGTCCGACATCTTGCGGAATTCCAGCTCGAGATAGCTCAAGAACTTCTTCGCACGGTATTGCTCGACGCATTCACGGCAAATCCCGTGCACTCCCTCCCACTCCGGCCGTTCGTTCTTGATGATCTCGAGGATCTGGTTCTCGAGCTTCTGGGGAGAGACGAGCCGGCGCCGGTCCACGAGCGTCTGGCAGAGCGAGCAGGGAAGCTTGGTGCTGGTCCGGGGTGCGCCGGAGCGTGATCCGGGGGGCCTGGCGGACATGGATGCCCTCGTTTTCGGGATGCGAGCGGTTCAAGGCATCCGGGGAGCCGTCATCCCCAGATTCTTGACGAGAAACGCCCACTGGTCGGCCTGCTCCTCGATCACCTTCGTGGTCGGCTTGCCGGCGCCATGGCCGGCCTTCGTTTCGATCTCGATCAACACCGGAGCGCTTCCCGCCTGTGCCGCCTGAAGCGCCGCGGTGAACTTGAACGAATGCCCCGGCACGACGCGGTCGTCGTGGTCGGCGGTGCTCACCAGCGTGGCGGGGTAGCGCGTTCCCGCCTTGACCCGGTGCAGGGGCGAATAGGCGTAGAGGTAGGGAAACTGTGACGCACTGTCGGACGAGCCGTATTCGCTCACCCAGGCCCAGCCGATCGTGAACTTGTGGAACCGCAGCATGTCCATGACGCCGACCTGGGGCAGCGCCGCCGCGAACAGCTCGGGCCGTTGCGTGATCGCGGCGCCCACGAGCAGCCCGCCGTTCGACCCACCGCCGATCGCGAGCTTTGGAGACGACGTATAGCCCGCGTCGATCAGATACTGCGCGGCGGCGAGAAAATCGTCGAACACGTTGTGCTTGCGCTCGTACATCCCGGCCTCGTGCCACTCCTCCCCGTACTCGCCGCCACCCCGCAGGTTGGCTACGGCGTACACGCCGCCCAGCTCGAGCCAGACGACCGCGGCTACCGAAAAGGCGGGCGTAAGGCTGACGTTGAATCCGCCGTAGCCGTAGAGATAGGTGGGATTCGAACCGTCCCGCCGCAACCCCTTCTTGTGCGTGAGGAACATCGGCACTCGCGTTCCATCCTTGCTGCGATAGAACACCTGTTCGGTCTCGTAGCCCGACGGGTCGAAATCGATCGCCGGCGCCTTGAAGACCGTCATCGTCCCAGCCGTGAAATCGTAGCGGAAAATCGTCGTCGGATAGAGGAAGGACGTGAACGCGTAGAACATCTCGGTATCCTCGCGCTCCCCGCTGATCGCGCTCACCGAGCCGAGCGTGGGGAGCGGGATCTCGGTCTCGAGCCGTCCGTCCAGGCCGAAGAGGACCAGTCGCGAATGGGCGTCGTGCAGGTAGTGGACGACGAACGTGTCGTGGATGATGTGCGCTCCCTCGATGACGTCGGCGCTCTGGGGAATGGTTTCGCGCCACGCCGCGCGCTCGGGATGCCGCGTGTCGATCGCAACGATGCGCTTGCGCGGCGCGTCATGGTCGGTCAGGAAATAGAACACCGGCCCGTCGTTGCCGACGAAGGCATAGCTCGCGTCGAACTCGTCGAGCAGCCGGACGACCGCTCCGTTCACGCGGGGGTGTCGCGCGTCGCCGAGGTCGAGGTAGTAGACCCGGTTGCGCCGATCCGTCCCCGCCCACACCGTCAGGACGGCATAGCGGCCGTCGTGCGTGACGTCGGCGCTGAATCCCCAGTCCGGCTGATCGGGGCGTTCGTACACCAGGACGTCGGCGGTCTGATCGGTGCCGAGCCGGTGATAGTAGACCTTCTGGAACCGGTTGACGCCCTGCGGCGCATCCCCGCTCGGCTCAGGATAGCGGCTGTAGTAGATCCCGGCCCGATCCTGCGTCCAGCTCGCGCCCGAGAACTTGATCCAGCGCAGCTGGTCGTTCAGGTCCCGCCCGCTCGCGACGTCGCGAATCCGGAACTCCTGCCAGTCGGACCCGCTCGCCGATACTCCGTAGGCGAGCAGCGTCCCGTCTTCGGACGGCTCGAGCGTCGACAGCGCCACCGTTCCGTCCACAGCCAGGAGGTTGGGATCGAGCAGCACCCGGGGCGGGGCGGTGAGGGAGGGCTGGTCGTACAGCACGGCCTGGTTCTGCAAGCCGTCGTTCTTGAAGAAGAAGTACCGCCCGCCCTTGTGGGATGGTGCACCGTAGCGCGCGTAGTTCCACAGCGCCGTGAGCCGGCGCCGCAGGGCGGCGCGCGCCGGAATCTGCTCGAGGTACGACTCGGTGACCCGGTTCTGCGCCTCGATCCAGGCTCGGGTCTCAGGGGCATCGACGTCCTCGAGCCAGCGGTAGGGGTCGGCGACCGGGGTGCCGTGGTAGTCGTCCACCTGCTCCCCCCTGCGAGCGGGGGGGTACTGGATCATCTGGGCGGCGGACACGGAGCCGCCGAGACCGGGCAATAGACCAGCCAACAGCAAACCCTCCCGAATGAGCGGTCGGAACGAAGCCATACGCCATCAATTTCTGGTCTGTTGACGTAAGTCGCAAGCCCACTTAGATTTATAGCGTGAATTGGACTCCGGGTTTCTCCGCCACACGGGTCTCCAGCGAGGCTCCTGCCCGGGCCAATCGGTTCTTCTCGTCTCCCGCCTTTGCGGTTGCATCGACCCATTGGACAACTCACTATTGGACCCCGGCTGGCTCCACGGCCTTCGGGGTCGTCGAGGGATCGTGCTGTGAAGCGCGAAATTCTGATCAGCGGAAGCCCACGGGAGACCCGTGTGGCCATCCTCGAGGACGACCGTCTTGTTGAGCTTCTCGTCGACCGTCCCGACGCCCGCCGCTCGGTGGGCGACATCTACCTCGGCAAGGTGGAAGGAATCCTGCCGGGGATCCAGGCAGCCTTCGTCGAAATCGGCGCCGAAAAGAGCGCCTTCCTTCATGCTTCGGACCTGATCGAAGCGGACGACGAGGACGAACCGGCCGACCGAAACGGCGACGCCGGCGAAGAAGACGAAGCTGAGCCTGCAGGGGGCGGCCGAGGTGGCCGTCGCAAGCTGCCGAACGTCGCCGACGAGCTGAAGCGCGGCGAAGCCAAGATCGTCCAGGTGACCAAGGAACCCATCGGCACCAAGGGGCCGCGCGTCACCGCGCAGGTCTCCCTGGCCGGGCGATTCCTCGTCTACATGCCGTTCGCCTCCAAAGTCGGCGTCTCCCGCAAAATCGAAAGTCGTGAGCAGCGCGCCAAGCTGCGCGAGCTCGTCTCGAAGCTCGTTCCCGAAGGGTCGGGTGGCTGGATCATCCGCACCGTGGCGGAGGATCTCACCGAGCAGAGCTGCAAGCGGGAGATCGACCACCTGTACAGCACGTGGAAGAAGATCAAACGCAAGGCGGCGTCGGCGCGTGCCCCGGCGCTGCTGCAGCGCGAGACGAGCCTCATCCGCGGGATCACCCGCGATCTGTTCAGCGACAAGGTTGACTCGCTGCTCGTCGACTCGAAGATGCTCTACAACGAGATCGCCCAGTACCTGAGGCAGATCGACCCCGATCTGCTCACCCGGGTGAAGCTGCATGGCGAGGAGACCTCGTTGTTCGATGAGTACGACATCGAGGCCGAGATCCGAAATCTCTTCAAGCCACGGGTGGAGCTGCCGTCGGGCGGCTATATCGTGATCCAGCCGACCGAAGCGCTCATCTCGATCGACGTCAACACCGGCCGTTACACCGGCAAAAAGGATCCCGAGAGCACGATCCTGAAGACCAACCTCGACGCCGCCCGGGAAGTCGCGCGGCAACTGCGGCTGCGGGACATCGGGGGCATCATCGTGGTCGATTTCATCGACATGGAATCGCGGAGCAATCGGGACAAGGTGCTGCACGAACTGCGGACCCATCTCGGCACCGATCGCGCGCGCACCAAAGCCTTCGCGGTATCCGAGCTGGGACTGATCGAGATGACGCGCCAGCGCGTGCGTCCGTCGCTGTGGCAATCGATGACCGGGGAATGCCCCACCTGCACCGGTACGGGACGCGTGTTCCGCCCCGAGGTCGTGGTGCGGCGCATGGAGCGTTCCCTCCGGCGCGTCGGGGCGGAGCACAAGGAGCGGCAGCTAGCCGTGCGCCTCCACCCCGAAGTGGCGCTCTACCTGGTGGAGCAGGAACCGAACTTCCTGCGCCAGCTCGCGAAGCAGCTGGGACTCGAGGTCGAGGTGCGCGACGACCCGATGATGCGCCTGGACGAGTTCCGCATGATGGCGCAACCGGCGGGTCGGGACGTGACGGAGCACTACGCGGTAGCGTAAGAGCCGGGGAAGGGGGAAGGGGTCTTCCCCTTCCCCCGTCCCCCTTCCCGTGTCCCTATTTAGGTTCCCCCGCCCATGACCTACGCCATCTTCTCGACCGGCGGTAAGCAGTTCCGCGCCGAGCCCGGGCTCACGATCAAAGTCCCCCTGCTTGCGGCCGAGCCCGGGAGCAAGGTCGTGTTCGACCGCGTCCTGCTGACGAGCGACGGCAAGCAGGTCCAGACCGGCAGTCCCGTGTTGGCGGGCGCGACGGTCACCGGGGAGGTAATGCGGCACGGATTGGACAAGAAGATCCGCATTTTCCGGTTCGCGCGCCGCAGCGGGTACCGGCGCCACGCCGGGCACCGCCAGCAGTTCACCGAAATCAAGATCGACCACGTAAAGGTCGGGTGAGCATCATATGGCACACAAGAAAGGCGTCGGGTCTTCCCGCAACGGCCGCGATTCGGGCCCGCAGTATCTCGGCGTCAAGCGCTTTGCCGGGGAGTTCGTCACCGCGGGGAGCATCCTCGTCAAACAGCGCGGCACGAAATTCCACCCCGGCACCAACGTGCGCCGCGCGTCCGATGACTCGCTGTTTACCGTGGTGGACGGCGTCGTGAAGTTCGAGCACAAGGACAAGCGCCGGCAGCAGGTGAGCGTGTACCCGAAAGCGTTGACGAACTAGGCGGGAAGAGACCGGACAGTGGCGGACAGTGGCAGACAGAGGGGGACAGAGACGGACAGAGACGGACATCGTTGAGCGGCGGGCTTAGCCCTCGCCGCTCTTTCGCTTCAGGGACCTCCTGATCGAGTCGTACAGGCGCCAGACGAGGAACGCCGACCTCCTCCGTAACGTCTCCACCTTCTGCCATTCCTCCGGCGTCATAATCCCCAGGTCCCTCACGAAGATCAACACGTAGGCGAGCTCAGCGTGCGAGCCCAGCGAGATATCGAGGAACCTGCGGAACTCCGCCGGACCGCGCTTCGCTGACCCTTCCACGAGATTCACGGGAATCGAGAATCCGGCGCGGCGGGCTTGAGATGTCAGACCGTACAGTTCATGGCGCGGGAACGACTCAGTCGCCCGATAGACGGCTAGGGCAAGCTCGTGGGATACCTTCCACGCTTCGAGGCGTTCGAACGGCTGCACGAGAAACGCTAAAGGCGAGGTGTTGAAGAGCAGGACCAATTCGACGCTGAGTGCACCACTTTGGCGCACGTCCGTCCCCGTCCGCTTCTGTCCGTCCCTGTCCGTCCCTGTCCGTCCCTGTCCGCCTCTGTCCCTCTAGTACGTCGGAGGCAATGTCCGGTACCTCTCCAACAGCTCCGTCTGTCTGCTCCGCAGCGGAATCTCCCGCCCGCGGATGAGGACGTGCGCGACGCGCGTGCTGAACTCGAACGGGTCCCCCGACCACACGACCACGTTCGCCACTTTCCCCGGCTCGAGCGAGCCATACCGGCCGGCCACACCGAAGATCTCGGCGGGAGACAGGGTCACGGCGCGCAGCGCCTGGTCCCACGTGAGGCCGTACGACACGGCGTTGCCGGCCTGCTGGCGCAGATTGCGCGCGTTGTGGGTGTCGGTCTCGAGCAAGGCGATCGTCACGCCGCCCTTCGCCAGAAGCGCCGCGTTCTCGTAGCGGATGCCGAGCGCGTCGTACGAGGGAATGTTGTCGAGCGGCTCGACCAGAACGGGCACGCCGGCCCGAGCGATTGCCGGGGCAATCTCCCACGCTTCGCCCGCGCCCGCGAGCACGAGCTTGAGCCGATACTCCCGGGCGATCCGGAGCGCGGTCTCGATGTCGCTTCTCCGGTTGGCGATGACGATGAGCGGCAGCTCCCCCCGGAGCACCGGTTGCAGCGCCGCCAGGTCGGGGGCGGCGGCCGCGAGGGGATGGATCTGCGCCCGCGCCCAATCCGCCTTGCGGCGGCCGTACTCGAGCGCGTCGTCCAGCACCTGTCGGAGGCGCGCGGCGGCCCCGGCCCGCGACCCGCCGCCCGCTTCCTTGGTGTGCTCCGACAGTTCCGCCACCATCGCGGCCGGCGACTTCACCAGCATCGCCTCGACCGTCGGACCGTCGAGGTCGATCAGGACGGCCTGTCCCCGCACCAATCCCGACTCGGGAACGGCGAGCGTCGTCGTGATGCCCTCGATGCGGGTGATCGGAATCAGGGTCGACGCCGGATTGATTCCTTCGGCCACGTTGAACGCCGCGGCGACCGTGTCGTTCTTCACCCCGGCATCGTTCGTCCCGGGTACCGCGGCGATCTCCGTGAGGCCCATCTGTCCCGCGCCGTCGATCAACCCGGGCGTGACCCACGCGCCGGTCGCGTCGATGCGCACGGCGTCGGCGGGAACGCTCACCCCGGTGCCGACCGCGGCGATCCTGCCGTCGCGGATGAGCACGGTCGCATGCTCGAGTTTGGGCCCGGAGACCGGATACACCGTGCCGCCGATGATCGCGATCGTCTGCGCGAGCAGGACCCCGGCGATCACCGGTCACCCCCGGGCGGCGGCTCCTGGCCCAATTCGAAGTCGGAACGTGGCTGGTGCGCGGGATCGCCGCGATCGTAGATCAGCCGGCCGTCGTTGTAGACCTGAAGCGTCTTGGTGTACACGGAGAACGGGTCGCCCGACCATAGCACCACATCGGCCATCTTGCCCGGCTCGAGCGTCCCGATGAGCGAGTCGAGGCCGAGGACCCAGGCGGGGTTCGCCGTGAGCCACCGCAACGCCTGGTCGCGCGTGATGGCGATGCCTGCCCGTTGGCCCGCGTACATCGCCTTGGCCGCCTCCTGGTTCAGCCGCTGGATCCCACCGGGATCGTCCGAGTGCAGCGTGACGCGGGCGCCCGCCTGCTCGAGCAGCGCCGCGTTCTCGTGGATCCCATCCATCGCCTCTTCCTTGAAGCCGTACCAATCAGCCCACACCACGGCGGCTGTGCCCGCCTGCGCCAGCAGGTCGGCGACCTTATAGGCCTCCACCGCGTGATGGAAGGCGCGGATCGTGAATCCGAACTCGCGTGCGAGGTCGAGCATCTGCGCCATTTCGTCGGCGCGATAACAGTGATTCTGGACGTAGACGTTGCCTCGCAACGCCTCGGCCAGGGTCTCGAGCCGCAGGTTGCGCTCGGGAGGATCACCCCGGTGATCCTCGTTCCACTTGTCCCATTTGCGGCGGTACTGCTCCGCCAGGATGAAGGCGCCGCGATAGCCGGCCATGTTGCCCATCCGCGTGGACGGGAACTGGCTGCGGCGTCCGTATACCCGCTTGGGATTCTCACCGCAGGCCATCTTCAGACCGTATCGCGCGCCGGGGAATTTCATGGCCTGAACAGTGCGCGCCGGAATCAGCTTCAGAACGGCGCTCCGGCCGCCGATCAGATTGCCCGAGCCCGGCAACGCCTCGATCGTCGTGACGCCGCCCGCGATCGCGAGCGGGATCTGCGGGTCCTGCGGCCAGAACGAGTGCTCGGCCCATACCTCGGCCGTCACGGGACTGGTCATCTCGTTGCCGTCCGCTTCCGCCTCCGTCCCCGGCGCGGCGTACACCCCGAGATGCGAGTGCACATCGATGATCCCGGGCGTCACGAATTTCCCCGTCCCATCCACGCGGATCGCGTCCGCCGGGATCGAGACGCCCAGATCGGCACCGAGGGCCACGATTCGTCCCTCGGAGATAAGGATCGAGGCGCGAGGGATTTCCTTGCCCGTGGCCGTCATGATCGTGGCGTTGGTGATCAACACCGGCGGGGAAGGGTGGCGGACGTACGTGGATGGGTACTGCGGACGATTGACGCTCGACGTTTCCGCCGCCGCCCTCCGGGACGTCGCGTCGCTCGCCGGCGCCGGCGCTCCGGCCGGGGCAGGCCGGCTTCCGGCCGATGCGCACGCCGCCGCGAGCAGGGCGACGAAGGGCGTCATCCAGTGACGCTCCAGAACGTTCATTTGACGAGTTGAAACGATACGGGAGCGCCCACGATCTCCAGCTTGATGATCCGCCGCGGCGTGTCACGGCTGACATAGAAGATGAAGGGCGCATCGCCACCCGTCACTTCGACCTTGAAGACCGGG
>JBGPIJ010000012.1:0-22249 GCA_041484865.1 Gemmatimonadota bacterium | reverse complement strand
GTTCTGATGGTTCGCCGCTCGCTTGCGGGAGCCCTCTGGCTCATCGTGGGGCTCCTGGCCTCGTTCCTCGGCGCGTTGAGCGCGCTGGTCGAGACCGGCGCCGGGCGGCAGCTCCTCGCTCACGCCGCGACGACCGCGCTCCGGGGGGCGATCGACGGCTCGGTCGAGATCGGGGACATCCGCGGCCCGCTCCTGACCGGCGTCACGCTGCGCGACGTCAAGCTGTTCGATCTCGATACGACCCTCGTCGCCGCGCTCGACAGCGTCGACGCGAGCTACAATCTCTTCGATTTCGCGGCCGGCCGAGTGGTGCTGCTCGACCTGTCGCTGCGGCGCCCCGTGATCAACCTCGTGCAGCACCGCAATGGACGCCTGAACATCGAGGACCTGCTCCGCCTCGGCCTCCCCAGCACGGGGCCGGCGGGCCCCAGCACGCTGATCCTGTTCCGGAACGTACGGATCGAGGACGGTACGATTACCCTGCGGCTGCAGGAGCAAGGCGCGGTCGAACAGCCTGGATACGAGGTCGATCCCCTCGAGCGCGAGGGCCGGCACCGGGTCCGCCGATTCGAGCACCTGGACGCCCAGCTTCCGGTCCTGCGTATCTCGTCGCCGCAGGAGCGCGGCATCCACATCGAGATCGCGAAGCTCGCGGCGACGAGCACCGATCCCGAAGTCGAGCTCACGGACGTCGCCGGGCGGATCACCGTGATCGGTGACTCGCTGCGCGCCGATCTCCGCCGCATCGCGCTGCCCCGCTCCCTGCTCTCGGGCAGCGGCATGGTGCGCTGGCCGAACGGCGGCCTCTTGTACGATCTCGCAATGCACGCGGATTCGGGCACGCTCGGCGACGTACCGTTTCTGAATCTCAAGTTCCCGGCGGCCGGCGTGTTGCGCGGAGACCTGCGCATCCGCTCGCACGGCGCCCGCTTGCTCGAGGTCCGGCTGGCGCCGATCGACGTCCGCTACGGCGGTGGTACGCTCACGGGCCGGCTCACGACGGTGACGGTCACCGACTCAGGGTTGGTCGCGCTGCGCGACGCGGACCTCGTCGCGAAGGACTTCGACCTCGACTTCACGCACGACGTCGTTCCGACCCTGCCGTTCCGGGGCCGCGTGAGCGGCCACGCGACGGCCGACGGGACGCTCAGCGCGCTGGCCCTGAGCGTGGACATGGCGTTCCGCGACTCGCTCGTTCCGGGGTGGCCCGAGACCTACATCCGGGGCCAGGGACAGGTGGATATGCTCGAGCCCGAGGGCATGGGGTTCCGCCCCTTCACGCTCGACTCGATGACCGCGGCCCTCGCCACCGTAAGCCGGCTCGTCCCGGGCGTCACTCTGCGGGGCCAGGTCGATGCCCTGGGAGCGCTGACCGGCACGCTACACAACACGGTGTTTGCCGGCACGCTGGTGCATCGCCACGGCGATCGCCAGCCTAGCGTGATCCGCGGCACGGTGGGACTCGACACGCGCGGCGACACAGCCGCGTTCTTCGCAGACGTGCACGCGGATTCGGTCTCGTTCGACGGCCTGCGCGGCAGCTTTCCGGATCTGCCGCTGCGCGGCGCGGCGACCGGGGCGATCAGGCTAGCCGGCACGCTCGGATCGCTCGACACGCACCTCGACCTCGAATCGCTCCACGCAGGAGGCGGGGTGCGGCTGGACGGCATGCTCACGCTGCTCGACGACCGCGTCGGCGCGCGCGACGTCACGTTCGAGGGGCGGCGGGTCGACCTCGCGCGCTGGATGGCGGGCGCGCCGGCGTCACGCCTCAGCTTCACGATGAGAGGAAGCATCGCCCGCGCCGATTCCGCGCCCCCCACCGGCGCGTTCACCGCGGTGCTCGAACCGTCGGTGGTCGTGGGCACGGAGCTCGACACCGGACAGGTGGCGATCCGGCTCGCGGATGGCCTCGTGTTCGTCGATTCGTTACGCGTGGCGCAGCCGGGGATTGTCACGACCGGCGCGGGCACCATCGGGTGGCGTCGCCCGGCGCACGGCGTCCTGTCCATCACGGTCGGCGCGGACAGCCTCAACGCGCTCGACTCGCTCATGGCCTGGGTGGTGGGGCCGGACGCCGCGACCGACGCTCCCGGTCGCTCGCTCCGCGGCTCGGCGCACGTGCTGGTTTCGCTCGACGGCGCGCTCGATTCCGTCGCGATCGACGCGCACGGCACCACGGAGCACTTGCGCTGGCGCGACTGGGCAATTCCCGCGGGAGGGGCACGCGCCGTGTACGAGCCCGGCGCGGTCCCGAGATTCCAGCTCGACGCGGCGCTCGATTCACTGCGCTACGGAACGTACGGATTCGGCGCCGCCGCCGCCGCCGTCCACGGAACGCGCGACTCGCTGAACTGGTTCGCGCGCTCCCGCCTGGGTGACGCCGCCGCGTTCCTGGCCGGCGGTCGGTACATGCGGCGCGAAGCGTCGCCGGGAGGCTCGCCTGTGACCCACGTGGCGGTGGATTCACTGGCGCTGCTCCTGCCAGGCGGCGTCTGGGCACTCCAGCAGGCGGCCCAGGTGACGGTCAGCGATTCCGCCGTCGCTCTGGGCACCGTCACGCTACAGAGCCTGTCCGACTCGGGACGGGTGATCGTCCGGGGAGAACTCCCGACGCGGGGCCCCGCGGACGTGCACCTCCAGATCGAGGGCTTTCCCCTGGCGGGGGCCTATGCACTGCTGCGCCAGGACACGAGCGGCGTAGGGGGGTCGCTCACCGCCACGCTCGCGTTGAGCGGCACGCGCGCCGCGCCGATCTACGGGGGCTCGCTGGCCATCGCGAACGGTGTGCTGGGCGAGTTTCACGCGCCGTTCGTGGACGGCACGTTCGAATACCGCGACCAGCGCCTCGACGCCGCGCTGCACCTGTGGCGTGCCGGTCAGCAGATTCTCAGGGTTGACGCCCGCCTGCCGCTCGACCTCTCGCTCACGGCCGTCGCGGACCGCCAGCTGCCGGACACCCTGTCCGTGCGGGCGCGGGCGGACAGCGTGGACCTCTCCGTATTGGGCGCGCTCACGACGCTGGTCCACGACGTCGTGGGCGAATTCTCCGCGGACGTCGGGATTGCCGGAACGTGGCGCAGCCCGCGTTTCGAAGGCTACGTTCAGGTTGCGGGGGGAGCGGCGACGATCCCGGCGCTCAACGTGCGCTACGACGCCATCGCCGGCCAGCTCACCATGACAGGAGACACGATCAAGATCGGCACCCTGTCGGCCCGCAGCGACAAGGGCCGGCTCGACGTCACGGGCTTCGTGCGCCTGGAACACCTCACGCATCCCCAGCTGGCGTTGCAGATCACGGGAGACCGGTTCCGGGCCCTCGACCTCAAGGGCAACCTCTCGATTACCGCGAGCGGCCGCTTGGTGCTCCAAGGGCCCGTGTTCGGCGCCACCCTTACGGGGAACGCGACCGTGACGTCCGGCGTGCTGTACTTTGCCGACCTGGTGGAGAAGCGCATCGTCAACCTCGAGGAGTTCGGCGATACGGCGCTTGCGTCCCTCATCGAGCAGCAGGGTCTCGGACCGGAATTCCAGAGCGTGTTTCTGGACAGCTTGCGGATCAAGGCCCTCAGCCTCGAAATGGGGAGCGACGTCTGGATGCGTTCGAGTGAAGCAAATATCCAGCTTACCGGCTCGGTGACCCTGAGCAAGGAAGGCAGTCAATACCTACTGTCGGGCACGCTCCAGGCGCCGCGCGGGACCTATCGGCTCAAGATCGGGCCCGTGACCCGCGAGTTCGTGGTGACGCGCGGAACGGTGCGATACTTCGGCACCCCGGATCTGGACGCGGAACTGGACATCGAGGCCAGACACACCGTGCACCCCGCGCCCTCGCCGGCACAACGCAATCCCGAGGACATCGTCGTCGTTGCACACATCGGGGGTACGCTGGCAGTCCCGAAGATCACGCTGCAGGCGGATCGTCAGGACATGTCGGAGACCGAAGTGATCTCCTACCTGTTGTTCGGCCGATCGAGCCTGGACCTGAGCTCGGGGCAGGCCGGGCTCACCGACCAGCGCGCGCTGTTGCAAAGCGCGGTGTCGGTCGTCTCGGGTGAGCTCGAACGCACCCTGGTGTCGGACCTGGGCATCCCGCTCGACTACGTGGAGATTAATCCCGGCACGGGGACCGATCCATTCTCGGGGGTGCAGCTGGCGTTGGGGCGGCAGCTGGGCGCCAAGACGTTCGTCGTCGTAAACGCCGGCTTCTGCCAGGGGCGCCCCATCGCGGTGGGCAACACGATCGGACTGAGCCTCGAATACCGGATCAGTGCGGAGTTCCGCACGCTGGCGAGCTTCGAGCCGGTGCAGAGCTGCAGCGCGGACCCGCTCGCGGATCCGCAGTCGATCACGGTGCCGAGGCAGATCGGCTTCGACCTCATTTGGGAGCGCCGCTACTGAGGTGACCCGCGCCTTGCTGATCACTAACCCCGCGGCGGCGCGCACCGATGCGCGCGCCGTAACCGCCCTTTGCGAGACGCTCCGGAGCGGGGGATGGATCGTGGACGTGGCGGCCACCGCCCACCCCGGCGATGCGCGCCGCTTTGCCCAAGCAGCCCGCGACGACGGAGTCGACGTCGTGGTGTGCCATGGCGGCGACGGCACCGCGATGCAGGCCGCCGCGGGCATCGTCGGGAGCGACATCCCGCTCGGCATCGTTCCGGGCGGGGCGGGGAATTTGCTCGCGGGCAACCTCCGCCTACCGCGCGCGCCCGCCGCCGCCGCGCGCCTGCTGCTGCACGCCCGGCCGATGCCGATCGATCTGGGCGCGGTCCAGCGGGACGACGCGCTCCAATACTTCGCGGTCTGCAGCGGCGCAGGGTTCGACGCCCGGCTCATGGCCGACACCCCGGGGCCGGCCAAGCGGCGCTGGAAGATGGGCGCGTACGTGGTCCGGGCGCTGATCGCGCTGCCGAGCGTGCGCAGCGCGCTCCATCGGGTGACGGTGGACGGCACGATCCACGAACGACCGGCGGCGATGGTCCTGGTCGTCAACTGCGGCGAGCTACTCCCCCCGTTTCTGCGCCTGCACCACACCATCGTGCCGAACGACGGGTGGCTGGACGTCATGACGCTGGACGCGGACGGGACGCTCCAGAGCGTGCTGGCGTTCTTGGAGGTGTTGCGCAGCTCGTCCAAGGCGGGGCGCCGGCTCTGGTTCGCGCGCGGCCGCACCGTCCGCGTGGAGACGCTCGACGGCGGGCAGCGTCCGGTGCAGCTCGACGGCGAGGTGTTCGGGACGACACCCTTCGAGGCGCGGCTCATGCCGGGCGCCCTCTCGGTGCTGGTCGATCCCGCCCGCGCGCCACGGGCGAGTGTCGCGAATGCCTGACAGCCTCGTCGTGGACGCGGACGCGCCCACGGGGGTATTTTCGAAGGCCGCGCTGATCAATAGGATTAGGGCTTACGGGCTCGACGTCTGAGGCGCCTATGCAAAAGCCGGAACTGAAAGAGCACGATGCGATGGTGTGCCGCTACTGCGGCAATGAGGAGCGGGCGTCGGAGGGATATCCCTGCGCCGACTGCGGGACGTTCATCTGTCTGATCTGCTCGTTCCGGGGCGTCACGCGCTGCAAGGCGTGCGAGGCCAAGGCGCCCAAGGCCTAAGCGCGGCGCTGGCGAATCTCCGCGGCGATCTCGTCGACCGGACTGCCCACCGCCTCCGACAGTTTGGCGATCGTCGCTTCCTCGCCGGGCCAGCTTTTCGTCGCCGCCAGCGCGTCCAGAGCGAGCTTGGCGATCGCGTCGGTCTGCTCCTCCAGATCCCGCGTGCGGATCGCGACCTCCCGCGCCAACCATTGCTCCAGCTCGCGGCGCTCGATCTCGAGTTGCCGCTGCCGCAGCGCGCCCTGGAGCGACAGCTCGAGCTCGTCCAGGTCGACCGGTTTGATCAGGTAGTCGTACGCGCCGAGCTTGAGGCACTCGATGGCGGTGCGGGGCTCGTCGATCGCGGTCAACATGATGATCGCGAGGTCCGAGTCCTGCGCCAGCGCCTTGGGGACGAGCTCGACCCCCGTCATGTTGGGCATCCGGATGTCGGACAGCATGGCTTGCGGCTGCCCGCTCGCCTGGCGTTCCAGCGCCTCCGCGGCGTTCGCGGCCTGAAGCACGCGATAGCCGAGCCGGGTGAGAAACCGGTTGAGCGCCTGGCGGATCCCGTCCTCGTCATCCACGACGAGGACCGTGGTGGGCGACCCTTGCGGATCGGGCTTGGCCATGCGCGCTAACGTAGTGAGCCGCCACACGCCGAGCAAGACAACGTGAGCGACCGGCTCGAGCGCGCGCTGTCCGACGTGCAGCGGAGATGGGTTCCGGACCACCGTCTGGGTGTGTTCGAGATCGCCCTGACCCCGGGTGATGAGGCGGGGAACCCGCGTCTCGCCGGGACAACCACGAGCCGTGAGGCCCTGACCGCCGTGCAACGGCTCGGAGCGACCGCGGGCCTCGCCCTCGACGTCTCCCTTCTGCCCGTCCCCGCGGTGCGGAACGAGCCGGTTGCGGTGGTCACCGCCGCCCTCGCGCCCCTGCTCGCCGTCCCGTCACTCACCGCCGCACGGGTGACCGAGGCGTTGCACGGTGAGCCGCTCGACCTGCTCGAGCGCCGCGGCGATTGGCTGCGCGTGCGCGCCGCGGACGGGTACCACGCCTGGACGCACGCGGGCTATCTGGCGATGGGCCCCCGGGAATGGGTGGAGGATTGGGTGAGCCGCGCGAACGGCCGGGCGGTGAGCGCCGAGCTGCGGGGGGAGGACGCGCGCCTGCTCCTCCCGATCGGCGCCCGGGTCGTGCTGCGTGGGGATGACGGTGATGAAGGCGTCGAGACCGCCGACGGTCGGCGCTGGACCGTGATCTCCGGCGCGGTCCGCCGTGAAACCGAATGGCGCGCGGAGGCGGGGTTCATCGCGCCGCCCGAATGGGCGCTGCGCTGGTATTCCGGGGCGCCCTACCTGCTCGGCGGACGGAGCGATTGGGGGATCGATTGCTCGGGCCTGGTGCAGGCCACCTACGCCGGGCGGGGGCGGCTCCTGCCGCGGGACAGCGATCTGCAATCGCTCGTGGGCCGGGAAGTGCCGATCGCGCCCGACGGGAGGGGTTACGAAGCGGGGGACGTACTGTGCTTCGTCGAACAGGGGCGCGTGTCGCATGCGGCGCTGTGGGCGGGCGCCGGCCGCATCGTGCACGCGTCGCTGGCGCGCGGCGGGGTCGCCTCGGACGATCTGTTCGGAGACGCACCCGCGATGCGGCGCCTGCGCGCGGGACTCGTGGCGGTACGACGCATGAAGGAGAGCGTCGCTATGTTGCGTCCGTGAGACTCATCCTCTTCGATATCGACGGCACGCTCCTGTTGACCGACGGCGCCGGGCGGCGGGCGGTGACGCGCGCGCTCGTCGCCGAGGTCGGCACCGCGGGCCCCATCGACAGCTATCGCCTGGACGGCAAGACCGATCCCCAGATCGTCGGGGATCTGCTCACCCTTGCGGGGCACGCCGACGCCCAGGACGAGGCCCGGATCGCCGCCGTTTGCCGTCGCTATGTCGAGGTGCTGCGCGAGGAGCTCGACCGGGCTCCGAATGCGACCCGTCTCATGCCCGGCGTCTCCGCCCTGCTCGAGGCGCTCGTGCCGCACGAGGCCGCGGGGGCGGCGCTCGTGGGACTGCTGACGGGCAACCTCGCCCCGGGCGCCGAGCTGAAGCTCCGATCCGCGGGACTCGAGCCGACCCGGTTCGCCGTCGGCGCCTACGGATCCGACGCGCCGCGGCGCACCGACCTCCCCGCGATCGCCGTCGAGCGTGCCGCGCGGCGCAGCAGCCGTCCCTTTGCCGTGGGTGACGTCGTTATCGTCGGCGACACGCCCGCCGACGTGACCTGCGGCGCCGCCATCGGTGCCCGCTCGGTCGGCGTGGCGACAGGCTACTACGACATGGAGGCGCTGCGCGCTGCGGGAGCGACGCACGTCTTCGGCTCGCTGGCGGATACGGCGAGGGTGCTCGACGCGCTGCTCGGGCGCGAGTGACTCCGAGCGTGAGCGCGTCTCTCAAGATCCCCATGCCGCTCCGCGTTCCGGAGCTCGCCCCGTCGCTCGGCAAGCTGGTCGTGCCCAGTCGCCTCGCCGAGCCGTGGATCCCGATCGACGACATTCGCGAAGGGCTCGCCACCCGGGTGATGGATCTCGCGGGGAATGCCCGGGCGGCGGCCGAGCGGGAAGAGCGCGAGCAGGTGCTCGAAGTACTGGGACGGCGCGCCTGGCTCGCCGCCTGGGAACAGGCGGTGCGGCGGACCGCAGAGCGGGCGTCGCAGGCGCTCGACGACGCCATCCTGCGCCACGGGCACAGCGTCCGGATGACGCGCCGGGAAATGCAGCGCCGTCTGCTGTCGGGCGGAGAACGGCGCGCCGTCGCGGCGCGCTTCGGCAGCGGCGCCGAGCGCTTCGTCGCCGCGCTCGACGCTCTCGATGGCGCCGGAGCGCGAGTGCGCGAGGCCACCGTGCTCGATAAGGACGCGCACGCGGAATGGCAGGAAGCGTTGCGCACCGCGGCCCGTCGCCTCGAGGCGGCCTGGCTCGCGCTGGAGGACGAGTTGGCGAAAGAGGAGCAGCGCTGGGCGCCCGAGCTCGCGGCCGTGGCGGGCTGGAAGCCGTCTATCTGGCCGGTCCTCGTCGTCTGGGCGCCGGTTGCGGGGCTGCTCGTCTGGCTTGGCCTGGTGCTGGGCGGTTACCTGCCCGCGCCCGAGTGGCTCGCCCTCCGGCTCGGCTTCTAGCGAACCCTGCGAATCGTGAACACGCTCGGTGTCGGGGTCGATCTCGTCGAGGTCTCCCGGGTCAGCGCGATCATCGCCGATAAGGGGGCACGCGTGTTCGAGCGACTGCTCACGCCGGCGGAGCGTGCCTACTGCGAGAGCCGCCCCGATCCCGCCACGCACGTCGCCGTTCGGCTCGCCGCGAAAGAGGCGGTGTACAAGGCGCTGCAAGGGAGCGATGCAGCGCGGGCGATCGGGTGGCGCGAGATCGAAGTCATCCGCCTGCCGGATGGCCGTCCGGACGTAGTGCTCGCGGGGGCCGCGGCGCGACGCGCCGCGGAGCTGGGTGTGAGCCGCGTGCTGCTGTCGCTGTCGCATACCCACGTCGCAGCCGTGGCCGTGGCGCTCCTGGTTGGAAGCGACTGACCCCCAAAGCTTGAATTCCCGACAATTCTGCTCTACTTTTCGGCCCTTCTTCTTCCGAGAGCCCGGCCATCTGCTCTAAGCTGTTCGTTAGCTTGATGTTGAGCACCTGTTGCGCGGCCACGTTGGCCGCCCAGCGGGAAGACTCGCTCACCGTGGCGCGTCGGGTCGTCGCGGCCACCGCGCTCGCCGCCAAGGAGTACGCGGTGGGCGTGCCTGGTCGCGGTAGGAAGGTGGTGGCGCCCGCGGAGGTGGAAGAAGCGAAGCAATTTCTCGACGCCGCGATCCTCGACATTCCTTCCCTGCCGGCGGGCGCGCGAGCGAACGCCGACAGCGGCTTGCACACACTCAGAGCCATGCTCGATCGCACGGCACCCGCCGACTCCGTGTCTCGGCGAGCGGCGACACTGGTGCAACGGATTGCAGCCGCGTCCGGAGGCGCGCTCGAGACCTTCCCTGTCCATCCACCCTCGCGCGCTCGGGGTGAGGCGGTATATCGCGAGCAGTGCATTCAGTGTCACGGCGTTGCCGGGCGCGGCGACGGGGCCAAGGCGAAGCACCTGACCGGCCCACCCACTGCCAACCTAGGCGACCGAGCCGCGCTCGACGACGTCTCTCCGGAAGACATGTTCCGGAAGATCGCGATCGGCGTCGCGGGCACGGGGATGCCGGAGTACGCGGAGGCGCTCTCGCCCGAGGATCGCTGGGCGGTGACGACGTACATCGGGACGTTCCGCGCCGACCAGGGGCGGGTGCGCGGGGGCGAAGGGTTGTACGCGGCGCACTGCGCGTCGTGTCACGGCGTCTCAGGCCGCGGCGACGGAACGCTCGCCGCCACGCTGTCGGTGAGCCCGCCGGCGCTCGCCGATCTCGCGGTGCAGGCGCGCCTCTCCGACGCCGCGCTCGCGGATCTGATCGTGCGGGGCCGGCCCGGAACGCCGATGCCCGGATTCGCGCGGGCGCTCGACACCGCGCAAGTGCGCGAGGTCGTGGCGTTCGTGCGTGTACTGCCGCTGTCCGAGCGTCAGATGGCGGGGTCATCGCCCAGCGACGCCGTGTTCTCGAGCGTGCGGCGGCAGATTGATTCGGCGGTGGCGCTCCATTCCGACAAGATCGCGTTCGACGCGTACCTCACGTTCGAGCAGGTCGAAACCGAGGTGCGCGCGCGCAACGCCGCCCTCGCGGGGGAGCTCGAGGACGCCTTCTCGGCGTTGCGTAACCGCGCGGCGACCGGCTCACCTGACGACATCGCCGCGACGCGGGGGCGCCTCTTGTCCGGGCTCGAGCGGGCGGAACGGATCGTGGCCGACAAGGGATCGAGCGCCAATCTGTTCACCGAATCCCTCATCCTGATGGTGCGGGAGGGCTTCGAGGCGATTCTGGTCGTCGCCGCGTTGATGACGTTCCTGGCGCGCGCGGGCGCGACGGAGCGGCGCCGCGACGTCGCCAAAGGGGCGTGGGCCGCCGTGGCCGCGAGCATCGTGACCGCCGCGGTGATCGAGATGCTGTTCGAGATCACGCCGGGACAGCGCGAGGCGCTGGAAGGCGTCACCATGCTCGTGGCGACTGGCGTGCTCTTCTACGTGAGCTACTGGCTGCTCTCGAAGATCGAGGCGGCGAAGTGGAACGCGTTCGTCAAAGGGAGAATGGAGGAGGCGCTCTCCAAGGGCTCGAGCTTCGCCCTCGCGTCGGTCGCTTTCCTCGCGGTCTACCGCGAGGGCTTCGAGACGATCCTCTTTTACAAGGCGTTGCTCAACTCGGCCGGCTCGGCCGCCGGCGGCGCAACCGCCGTCGCCATGGGTCTCCTGGTGGGTGGCGTCGCCCTGCTCGGCATCTATCTCGCCATCAAGCGGTTCGGTCTCAAGATCCCGCTCCGGCCCTTCTTCGCCGTCACGAGCACGATGCTGTACTACATGGCATTCGTATTCGCGGGGAAGGGGATCGCGGACCTCCAGGAGGGCGGCTACGTGCGGACCACGGTGCTCGAATGGGCGCCGCGGGTCCCGGTGCTCGGGATCTATCCTACCGCCGAGTCACTCGCGCTCCAGGGACTGCTCGTGGCGCTTCTCGTCTTCGCGCTCGTGTGGCTACAGCGCGACCGGCGCCTTACGCCGCGGGAACCGGCGTCCGGCCGGGCATAAGCCGGGCCGGGATCGGCGCCTCCCCGGCCTCCGGGGAGCGCAACCAGATCATCACCAGCACCCCGGCGAGAATCACCACCAGACTCGTCACCTGCGCGATGGACAGGGGGCCGAATACCCGGTCGTCCTTCGCACGCACGAACTCCACCAGAAATCGTTCGATCCCCGCGAGCACGAGATACACGCCGAACAGCCAGCCTATCGCGTGGCGGCGCCCGCGGAGTCTCCATAGGAGCGCGAACACGATCAGCATGGCGATCGTCTCGTAAATTTGCGTGGGGTGAACGGCGACGACCGTCGAGGGGTCGGTGCCTGGTGGGAACGACACGTGCAGGTGGGATAGGTTCTCCACGGTCGTTGGGGGCAGGCCGCGTGGAAACTTCATGCCCCACGGCAGCGACGTCGGGGTTCCGTAATCATCGTTCACGAGGAAGCAGCCCACCCGGCCCAGCGCGTAGCCTACCGCGAGGGCCGGCGCCGTCAGCTCCATGGTGTAGCGCGGGGGTACCCGCAGCCGCCAGCCGTTGAGCAAGACGGCCACCACGCCGCCGAGAAATCCCCCGTACCAGACGAAGCCCCCGCGGCGAACGAGCGCATCCCAGTCGCGGTTCACTACCACGTACCAGACCTTGGCGCCGATGAGGCCGCCGATCACCGCCGCGATCACGATGTCGGCCGCGTATTCTTCGTCGAGGCCACGGCGCCGTAGCTCGAGTTGCATCGCCCATCCCGCCATGAGGAACGCGACCATCATCATGAGGCCGTAGCCGGTAACGGCAATGGGGCCGAGCTGGAGCTGGAATGGATAGATCGTCATGAACGTGGGCTGAAGGTGGGAGAGGGGTCCTCAAGGAGGCCGGGGAGCGGCAGATCGGCGCGAGCGTCGAGCGTCCAGTCGCTGCGCTCGCCCTGTCCGAGGCGATACCAGCCCGCCCGGGCGATCATCGCCGCGTTGTCCATGTTGAGCCGTGGGCTCGCCACCGCCACGCGGGCCCGTCCCGCCAGGCGACTCGCGGCGAGCGCGGTGAGGGCGCGGTTGCACGCTACGCCGCCGCCCAGCACGGCGGTCCGGTAGCCTGTGGCCCGGATCGCGCGCTCGAGCTTGGTGACGAGGACGTCGAGCACGGCGTCCTGGAACGCGCGCGCCAGGTGCGGCCGGTCGCGCGCGAGGTCCTCGCTTGCCCGCACCGCGTGCCGCACCGCGGTCTTCAGTCCCGAGAACGAGAACTCGAGCCCTTCGTCGCGCATGGGACGCGGGAAGGTGAAGCGGGATGGGTCGCCCGACGCGGCCAAACGCTCGATCGCGGGACCGCCGGGATAGCCGAGCTCGAGCAGGGCCGCCACCTTGTCGAACGCCTCGCCGGCCGCGTCGTCGCGCGTCGCACCGAGGGGACGGTAGTGGCCCCACGCCGGCACGTCGAGCAGCAGCGTATGCCCGCCCGAGACGAGCAGCGCTACGAACGGCGGCTCGAGGCCTGGGTCCTCCATGAGCGGCGCGAACAGGTGCCCTTCGAGATGGTTCACGCCGATCAGCGCCCGCCCGCCCGCGTACGCCAGCGCCTTCGCATACACGACGCCCACGAGCAGCGCCCCCACGAGCCCGGGGCCGGCGGTGACGGCCACGGCATCCACCGCGTGCCAGCCCACCCCCGCTTCGACAAGCGCGCGCTCCACTACCGACGGGAGCGCCGCCAGGTGCGCGCGGCTCGCGAGCTCGGGAACCACGCCGCCAAACACCTGGTGCACGTCCTGTGACAGGATAACGAGGCTCGCGAGCTCCGGGCGCGCGGACTCGGCGATGAGCAACGCCGCGGACGTCTCGTCGCACGACGTTTCGATGCCCAGCACCACGTCAGCCACGCGGCCGTCGCTTCGGGGGGGACTTGAGCGGCACCGAATCGGGCACGGCATGCGCGCTCAAGCCCGCGGGCGCGGCGACGGTGAGCCGGGCGTACGCGTCCGGCAGCTGGTGGCCCACCAGGTGCGCCACAACATGGAGGCTGTCGCGGGTCAAGCCGCGGACGCGCGGCGCGGGACCGGTCACCTGGACGGCGACACGCTCCGCGGCGAGGGTGAACCCCGCGAATCCCGAGGCCGTGGCCGTCACGGGGACGCCCGGGAAGGAGCGACGGAGGAGCGGCGTCGTCTCGCCGGACACACGCACATCGCGCGGCACGACTCGTACCTCGCCCAGCGGAATCGTGTCGATCGGCACGGTATGGAAGAATGGGCCGTTGCCGCTCGCGAACGTGGCCTGAGCGGTGGTCACGGACTCGATGGCGGCGACACTCTTCATCGGACCGATCAGGTGCGCCGTGCCGGGCACGATGGACAATCCCTCGATGACGAAGCCTGAGTCGGCCTCCATCGTGATCCGCGACACCACGCGCACGTCTCGGCGCCCGGCAGAATCGAGATGCACCTCGATGTCCTGCGGCGTGATGTCGACGACCTGGATGTCCACGCCGCTCGGCAGGGGCAGGTCGGACGCCTGGATGCGCCAGCGCCACGACGATCCCGCGAACGTGTCGGGAATGGTCCGGGCGATCACGCGGGGCAAGGAGCGGAGCTTGAGCAGCTCGCTGCCCCTCCCACTGATCAGCACCGTGACTTCGGCGGACGGCTCGCGCACGGGCCGCCCCGGCGGACCGACGATCGACACGTGCAACGCGAGCGCCTGGGTCACGGGTTGCTGCGCCGCGACCGCCACGTAGAGCATGATCGAGAAGAACAGGGCCGCGAGCTTGAGGGGCCAGTTGCGCACAACCACCTGGCCGAAATCACTGCGCATCGAGCAGCCGCCGGATCAGGTTCTCATTCACCGCCGCATCCCATTGCTCGGCGCCGATCACCTTCTTGATGATCGTGCCCTGCCGGTCGATCACGAAGCTCTCGGGCACGCCGGTGGCCTGGAGCGTCGTTTGAATCCCGCCGGAGGGGTCCTGTAGGACGTCGAAGTGCAGGCCGAGCTCATTCACGAATTTCATCACGACCTCCGGCCCATCCTTGTCCACGCTCACCGCGACGACGCGGAAATCGGTGCCGCGCAGCCGCTCGCTCAGCTTCTCCATCGACGGCATCTCGAGACGGCAGGGATCGCACCAGGTCGCCCAGATATTGAGCAGCACCACCTTGCCCCGATAGTCGGCGAGCGAGACCGGGCGGCCGGTGCGGTCATCCGTGGTCCGGAAGTCCGGTAGTTGTGAGCCCGGTCCGACCAGATCGATTTGCGGGCGGATCTTGATCGCGAGCGCGACCCCGAACGCCACGGTCATCACCGTGGCGGCCACGAGACTCCATTGCCGCTGGCTCGTCACACCGTTACGAGACAGCGGCGGCGCAGCTCCTCGACTTCGCGCCCCGGGTCCGGGCTTCCGAACACGGCGTTTCCGGCCACGAAGGTGTCCGCCCCGGCCGCGTGGGCGGCCGCAATCGTGGGGCGAGCAATGCCGCCGTCCACCTCGAGGAACGCCCGCGACCCCCGCGCGTTCAGCAGCTCGCGCGCCCGGCGAATCTTGTCGTTCGAGGCGGGAATGTAGGACTGCCCGCCAAAACCCGGGTTGACCGTCATGATGAGCAGCAGGTCGAGATCGGCGATGACCTCCTCGACGAGCGAGAGCGGCGAGCTGGGATTGAGCGCCAGGCCCGCCAGCATGCCGCGGCTCCTCACGTGCGCGAGGTGGCGCTGCGCGTGCGGCGACACCTCGGGGTGGAACGTGAAAACCGACGCCCCCGCGTCCGCGAAGCGGTCGATGTAGCGCTCCGGCTCGACGACCATGAGGTGCACGTCGATCGGCTTGTCCGTCAGCTTGCGCACCGCCTCGATCATGTTCGCGCCGAAGGTCAGGTTCGGGACGAAGCGCCCGTCCATCACGTCGACGTGCATCCAGTCGGCCCCGGCTGCGACGACCAGGCGCACCTGCTCGGCGAGGCGGATCAGGTCCGCGGAGAGAACGCTCGGGGCGATGCGAATACCATTGGTCATTGCGGGCTCCGGGCTACGACGATGTCGACAATGGTACCGGGCGCGGCCAGCGTGCCGGCCCCCGGCGATTGTGCCACCACGGTTCCGGGATTGGCGGCCGCGGTACGCCGTCGCGTCACCGTCCCGAGCTGCAGTCCTTCCACTTCCACCCGCGTGCGGGCGTCGGTTTGCGACATCCCGAGGACGTCCGGAACGGGGATCGTCGGCGCCCCGCGGCTCACGACGACCGTCACGGGGGTGCCCGGGGTCAGGAGCGCCCCCGCCGCGGGGCGCGTCAGCATCACGAGCCCGGGCGGCGTGGCCGCCTGCACCGACTCCACCGCCGTCGCCCCGAGGCCGGCGGCCGCCAGGAGACGCGAGCCGAGCGCGCCGTCCAATCCGGATACGTCGGGTACCGGAATCTTGGGCGGTCCCTCACTCGACACCAGGGTCACGCGCAGGCCGAGGGGCGCGCTGACGCCGGGGGGCGGGTCCTGCCAGACCACCGTTCCCTGGGGCGCCGTGGCGTTGGGCTCGGTCCCGCCATCCAGGACATGGAGGCCGGCTTTCTTGAGCTCGCTCGAGGCCTCCGCCAGGTTCAGCCCGATCACGCGGGGCACGGCTTCGCGGGCGTGCAAGAGCGGCGCGGGGAAGAGCACCAAGAACGCCGTCACGTACCCGGCGAGCACGGCGCCCGCGATGGCGAGCGCCCAGCGGGTCGCCGCCGGGCCGCGCAGCCGGGAGGGCCAGCGCCATTTCGTGAGCGGGGGCAGATGGCGACGAAAGCGCATCAAGCGGGGGTGCCGGCGACTTCCTTAATCCAGCATCCCTCCGAGAGGAGACGACGGTGCCGCGATCTCTCGTCGTGGCATGCGACCGGCGAGGAACGCCGTGCGTCCGGCCTCGACTGCGAGCCGCATCGCGTGCGCCATGGCCGCCGGATCCTGCGCGGCCGCGAGGGCGGTGTTAATGAGGATGCCATCCACGCCCTGCTCCATGGTCACGCACGCATCCGATGCGGTGCCCACCCCGGCGTCCACGACGACGGGAACGCGCAGCCGCCGCTTGATGAGGCGAATCCCGTAGGGGTTCAGGAGTCCGAGCCCGCTGCCGATCGGCGACGCGAGCGGCATCACGGCGGCGACGCCCGCCTGTTCGAGCCGCAGAGCCGTCACCAGGTCCTCGTTCGTGTAGGCCAGCACCTTGAATCCCTCGCTCGCGAGCATGCGCGCGGCCTCAAGCAGACCCTGCACGTCCGGGAGCAGCGTTTCCTGATCGCCGATCACCTCGAGCTTGACGAACTCGTTGAACCCCGCCTCCCGCGCGAGCCGGGCATAGCGCACGGCGTCCGCCGCCGTGTAGCACCCCGCGGTGTTCGCCAGCAGGAAAAAGCGCGCGGGATCGAGATGATGGAGAATCCCGCCTTCCTTGGTGCGGTCCAGGTCGACGCGACGCACCGCGACCGTGACGATCTCCGCGCCCGATGCGTCGATCGCCTGTAGCATGGTCTCGGTGTCGCGGTACTTGCCCGTTCCCACCATGAGGCGGGACCGGAACCTCCGGCCGCCGATGGCGAACGGTGTGTCCTTGACCAGCTCCAGCGCGGTGGCCATCGGCTGCCTCAGCCGCCTCCCACGAAATGCACCAGCTCGATCGCATCGCCCGGCGCCACGTGCACGCCGGCGAGCGCCGGCCGTCGCACGATCCTGCGGTTGTGCTCGACCACGACCGTACGCGGATCGAGCTCGAGCGATTGCAGCAGCTCGAGCAGGGTCGCGTCGCGCGTCACCGCGCGAGCTTCGCCGTTCACGACCACGCTGACTGTTTCTGTCACTCGTCCAGCTCCCGCAA
Organism: Gemmatimonadota bacterium; assembly: GCA_041484865.1. Lineage (GTDB taxonomy): Bacteria > Gemmatimonadota > Gemmatimonadetes > Gemmatimonadales > GWC2-71-9 > AG25. The sequence goes on along the minus strand of JBGPIJ010000012.1, from coordinate 5,134 downwards.
CATGTGCTGTGCCTCATCCGCCGGGCTCGCGCTGTCCCACAGGGCGCGAATCGCGGCGACGCCGTATACGCCGGCTGCCTTGAGACTGCTCGCGCGCCCCACCGTCACCCCGCCGATCGCGATGACCGGCAGCCCCAGCCGCACCACCGCGCCGAGTGTCGCCGCATCGACCGGCGCTTTCCCGGGATGACTCGGCGTCGGGTACACGGGTCCCAATACAAGATAGTCGGCACCCGCCCGGCGCGCGGCTTCGGCCTCCCCGAGGTCGTGCACGGAGCAGCCGATCCACCAGGCGGCGCACATCCGGCGCGCATCCTCGGGCGCCAGACTCGAGCCTCCGAGCTGTACCCCTGCCGCGCCGCACGCCAGCGCGATGTCGAGCCGGTCGTTCACGAACAGGCGGGCGGGCGGATTGGAAGCGAGGCGGACGGCCAACTCGTAGTGCGCGAGACCCGACAGCCCGTGCCCGCGGGCATGGAGGGCGAGGGCCGCGCCACCCGCGGACGCGAGCGCTCGCGCCACGGCGACCAGGTCCGGGCGGCGCGCGACGCTGGCATCGGTGATGGCGTGCAGGCGCGGGAGCGGCGGCCTCACCGCAAGCGCCGGCCGACCTCCACCCCGCGTCCTCGAATCCATTCGGCGGCGGCCATGCGTGCCTTCCCGGCGGGCTGTACTTCCTGGATCGCGACCGCCCCCCCGGCTCCCGCGGCGACGACGAGTGCGCCGTCGGCCCGGAGCACCTCGCCCGGGGCGCCGGCGCCGGGTGCGACCGCCGCCCCGAACAGCTTGAGCAGCTGGCCGTCGAGATCGCTCCAGGCACCGGGCTTCGGGTCGAGGCCGCGGATCAACCGCGCGATGCGCGCGGCATCGGCCGTCCAGTCCACATGGGCCGTTTCCCGCGTGAGCTTGGGCGCGTAGGTGGCTTGTGCGTCGTCCTGCGGCCGCGGCGCGAGCGCGCCCTGGTCGAGCAAAACGAGCGCCTCGACGAGCGCCTCGGCGCCGACCTCCGAGAGGTGATCGGAGAGCTCACCTCCCGTCAGGTCCGCGGGGACCGGCTCCGCGATCTGGCGCAGAATCGGTCCGCTATCCATCCCCGCTTCCATCTGCATGATCGTGACGCCCGTCTGATCGAGGCCATTGATGATGGCCCACTCGATCGGCGCCGCGCCGCGGAGCTTGGGCAGGAGCGAGGGGTGCAAATTCACCATCCCGCGCTTGGGGAGCCGCAGGAGCTCGGGCTTGAGGATGTGACCATACGCCACCACCACGCCGATGTCGGGCGCGAGCTCGCGCAGCCGGGCGAGAAAGGCGGGGTCCGTCGGCCTCTCGGGCTGCAGCACCGGGACGTCTTCTTCCTGGGCCGCGCGCTTGATGGGCGGAGCGGTCGCCTGCGACCAGGAGCGCCCCTTCGGTCGATCGGGTTGCGACACCGCCGCGACCACGTCGAAGCCCTCGCCGAGCAGAGCTTCGAGCGAAGGAACCGCGAACTCGGGGCTGCCAAAGAAAACGACGCGCATTTTACAGCTCGCCCGCCGGCTCCGGAGTTACCTCCTTCACATACCCGGTCTGGCCCTTGCGGAGCTTCTTCCATTTGGCGAGCAGCAAGCCGCGCTTGACCGCGCTCAGGCGGTCGAGAAACAGGATGCCGTCGAGGTGATCCATCTCGTGCTGCACGGCGCGCGCCTTGAAGCCGGCGATGCTGGCGCGGTACGGCTGGCCGTGCCGGTCGAGCGCTTCGAGCACGATCGTATACCCGCGCTCCACTTCACCGAAGATCTCCGGGATCGAGAGGCATCCCTCTTCGGCCACCTCGAGCTCCGCGCCGGACTCCACGATCCGGGGATTGATGAGCACGAGCGGCGGAGGGGACTCGTCGCCCACGTCCACGACGGCGACGCGCTGGGACACGCCGACCTGGGGCGCCGCGAGGCCCACGCCCCGCGCGGCCCGCATCGTCTCGAACAGGTCGTCCACGAGGCGGCGGGTAGCGTCGTCCACCTGGTCCACGGCCTGGGCGCGCTGGCGCAGCACCGGCGAGCCGAGCAGGTGGAGCTTCCGAACCGTCATCCCTGCTTCGTCTCCACGGTGGCGGGACGCTTCAGGATTTGCGCGATGTTGCTGCGCATGATCACCAGCCGCGATTCGCCGGAGCGGACGGTCACTTCGTTCTCCTTCAGATGAATCACCTCGCCGATGATACCGCCCGAGGTCACGACTTGATCCCCCTTCTGGAGCGAGGCGAGCAACGTGCGATGGTCTTGCTGCTGCTTCCGCTGCGGGCGGATCAACAAGAAGTAGAAGATCGCAATGAACGCGCCGATCTGGAGCGCGAACATGAGAACGCCGCCACCGCCGGACTGGCCGGAGGGCGTGAACAGCAGCGCGAGTAGGCCGTGCATGATCAGGAGGGTCCCGTGTGAGTGTACCGGCGGCGCCACTCGGCGGCCCACCGCTCGAAGGCTCCCGCGCAGATCGCCGCACGCATCGCGGCGGCGAGCCGGGTCAGGAACCGCACATTGTGCAGCGACAGCAAGCGCAGCCCCAGCAGCTCTTCCGCTACGAACAGATGGCGCAGGTAGCCGCGCGAGAACGTAGTGCAGGTCTCGCAGTCGCACGTCTCGTCGAGCGGCCGCGTGTCCTCGCGGTGCTCGGCGTTGCGGATGTTCACCGGCCCGTCCGGCGTGAACGCGGATCCATTGCGGCCGTTGCGGGTCGGCGCGACGCAGTCGAAGAGGTCGGCCCCCCGCTCCACGGCCGCCACAAGATCGCCTGGGAACCCCACGCCCATAAGATAACGCGGTAGCTCGCGGGGCAGCCGCGGCTCCAGCCGGTCCAACACGCCGTACATGACCGGCTTCGACTCTCCCACCGAAAGCCCGCCGATCGCGAGCCCGGTCCAGGGCCCCAGGGCGAGGGTGCGGTCGAGGGCCTCGACGCGAAGCGCGAGATGGGTTCCCCCCTGGAGAATGGGCCATAACGTCTGGTTGCCCGTCGCTACGTCGCCACGTTGTACGTGCCTGCCGGGCGGGGTCGTAGAACGTAGCGACGTAGCGTCGAACGCTGTCAGCTCCGCATGCCTTTTCCCACACCGCCCCAGCCATCTCACCGTCCGCTCCATGGCGTCCCGACTCGCGGCTTCATCGGCGCCTCCGGGCACCACCTGGTCGAACGCCATCGCGATGTCGGCGCCGAGGGTCCACTGGATGTCGACGATCCGTTCGGGGGTGAGCATGCGGCGGCTGCCGTCCACATGACTCTGGAACTCCACGCCGTCCTCGCTCACGCGTCGGAACCCTTCGAGCGAGAACACCTGAAATCCCCCCGAGTCGGTGAGCAGGGGCCGGTCCCAGGCCATGAAGCGATGCAGGCCGCCGAGCTTCGAGACGACGTCTTCTCCCGGACGGACGTGCAGGTGATAGGTGTTCGCGAGCACCAGCTCGGCGCGCGCGGATCTCAAGTCCTCCGGCGACAGCGCGCGCACGCTTCCGTACGTCCCGACTGGCATGAAGATCGGCGTCTCGACCGTGCCGTGTGGGAGTACGAGCCGTCCCGCCCTCGCGGGCCCGTCGGTAGCATCGAGCGTGAACTCGAACATCAGGACTCAATGCGAAGTGTGGACTCCGCGTTCACACAACCGCCATGGCATCGCCGTAGGAGTAGAACCGACACCCTTCGTTGACGGCCTCGCGATACGCGCGCATGACGCCCTCGTAGCCGCCAAACGCACACACGAGCATCACGAGCGTCGAGCGAGGCAGGTGGAAATTGGTCACCAATGCGTCCACCGCCCGGAACGTGTAGGGCGGGTAGATGAAGATGTTCGTTTCTCCGGCGCCGGGCCCGACGGTGCCGTCCGGTTGCGCCACCGTCTCCAGCGTCCGGACCACCGTCGTGCCTACGGCCCACACACGTCCACCCGCCTGCCGCCGCTCATTGATCGTCGTCGCGGCCTAGGCGCTCACGGCGTAATGCTCCCGGTGCATCCGATGCGCGGCGAGCTGCTCCACTTGAACCGGCTTGAACGTCCCCGGACCGATGTGCAGGTCGAGCTGCGCGATCGCCGTCCCCCGAGCGCGGATGCGCGCGAGCAGCTCGGGCGTAAAATGCAGCCCCGCCGTGGGTGCTGCGACGCTCCCTTCGTGCTGCGCATAGACCGTCTGGTAGCGCTCGCGATCCTCGGGCGCCGGTAGCCGGCGAATGTATGGCGGGAGCGGGACCTCGCCGTATTTCGCGAGCGTGCCCGCCGCGTCCAGCGTCCCCACGAACTTCACGCGCCGCAGCCCGCCGCCCAATATTTCCTCGATCTCGACGGTGCTGTCGTCGCCAAGCGTGACGCGCCGTCCCGGCTTGAGCTTGCCCCCCGGGTGGCCCATTGCCAGCCAGGAGCCGTCCGGCAGTTCGCGCACCAGCAGCAGCTCCGCCGAACCCTGCACGTCACCCTTCCCGCGCCCCGCTTCCCGCTTCCCGCGAAGTCTTGCCCGAATCACCCGCGACGCGTTCAGCACGAGCACATCGGCCGGAGCGATGAGATCGGCGACGTCACGAAACCGCGCGTGCCGGATCGCGCCGGTGTCGCGATTCAAAATGAGGAGACGGCTCGCCGCGCGGTCGGGGAGGGGATGCTGAGCGATCTGCTCCGGGGGGAGATGATAGTCGAAGTCGGCGGTGCGGTGCATGGGAACGCAGAATGTGGAACGCGGAGTTCCGAACGGAAGGGCAGGACTCAACCCCGAATCGATGGGTCCCTGGCCATCTCGCATTCCGCACTCCCCGTTCCGCATTCAAGCATCGAACATCGTTTGCTGCTGGGCGGCGGTTCTTGGCGTGAATCCGAAGTGTCGGTAGGCGGCGGGTGTGGCGCATCGCCCGCGCGGCGTGCGGGCGAGGAAGCCCTGCTGCATCAGGAACGGCTCGTACACCTCCTCGAGCGTTCCCGGATCTTCGCCCACGGCGGCGGCGATGGTGGTGAGCCCCACGGGACCACCGTCGAACTGCTCGATGATCGTCTTCAAGATCCGGCCGTCCATGTCGTCGAGGCCGAACTCGTCCACGTCGAGCCGTTTCAACGCCTCGGCGGCGACCTGGGCCGTGATCTTGCCCCCGGCGCGCACCTGCGCGTAGTCGCGCACCCGCT
>JBGPIJ010000011.1:0-22584 GCA_041484865.1 Gemmatimonadota bacterium | reverse complement strand
TCAAGCGGGACGGCCGCGAGTGGGGCACGGCGGTGATCACGCGGACGGGCGAAGAGCCCAGTGGGCGGTTGCGGGTCTATACGGCGCGCTACATGCTCATCGTCCGCGGCAAGGAGCGCGGCCGCTCGAAAGTCGAGGTGGAAGAGGTGGCGCTCACCCCCGCGGAGGTGCTCGCCCAGGTGATGCAGGCCACCGCGGATCGCACCGGCGACCCGGAGCCGCCGGTCACCATCGATCGCTCGACATGGTACGCAGGTTGACCGCAACGTCCTTCGCTCGCGCGAGGTAACCGTTGATCGACTCACGCATGTTCGTGCCGACCAAGGCGTTCCTGACCAAGGGCGTCGGCCGGCACAAGGAAAAACTCACGAGCTTCGAGATGGCGCTGCGGGACGCGCACCTCGCGAACTTCAACCTCGTCCGCGTCAGCTCGATCTTCCCGCCACACTGCGAGCTGGTAGACCGGGAAGAGGGCTTGTCGGTGCTCAAGCCCGGTCAGGTCGTGTTCGCCGTGATCGCGGAGTCGGCGACGAACGAGCAGAGCCGCCTGGTGGCCGCCTCGATCGGTCTCGCGCTGCCGGCGGACGCGAGTCACCACGGCTATATCTCTGAGCACCACAACTACGGCCAGAACGAGCTGATGGCCGGCGATTACGCCGAAGACCTCGCCGCGTCGATGCTCGCCACCGTCCTCGGCGTCCCGTTCGATCCCGAGCAGGCCTGGGATCAACGGCGCGAGCAGTGGATGCTCTCGGGCGAAATCGTCCGGACGATGAACGTGACGTCCGCCGCCGAATGCGGTGTGGATGGGCGGTGGACCACCGTTGTGTCCGCCGTGTGTTTTTGCGGCTGACGCGGTGGACGAGCGCAACGTCTCCTTCGCGGTCGCGTTCACTGCCGGGCTGCTGAGCTTTCTCTCGCCCTGCGTCCTGCCGCTGATCCCGAGCTACATCGGATTCCTCACCGGACTGTCCGCGGAGGAGTTGCAGGTGAAACGCGGCACCGCGCTGGTGCACGCGCTGTGGTTCGTCGCCGGATTCTCCCTGATCTTCCTGGCTTTGGGCGCCACGGCGTCCGTGCTCGGCGCGTTCCTGCTTCGCTACCAGGTCTGGATCGGCCGCGTCGGCGGCGTGCTCGTGCTCGCGTTCGGACTCTATCTCCTCGGCGTGGCACGGCCCGCCTTCCTGGTGCGCGAACGGCGCTTCCACCTCGCCCACAAGCCCCTCGGATATTTCGGCTCCGCGCTGGTGGGCGTGTCGTTCGGGGCGGCGTGGACGCCCTGCATCGGTCCCATCCTCGGGGCGATCCTGACCTTTGCGGCGGCGGCGGCCAGCGTGCGACAGGGTGTCGCGCTGCTCGCCATGTACGCGCTCGGGCTCGCTGTGCCGTTCATCCTCACGGCCCTGGCGCTGGACCGCTTCCTTACTTGGTTTCAGCGGTTTCGCCCCTACCTCGTCTGGGTGGAGCGGGTGGCGGGGGGACTCCTGATCGTGCTCGGGATCCTGCTGGTGACCGATCGCTTCACCCTCATCGCCGGGTACATGCAGCGCTGGACCCCGGACGCCCTGAAAAACCGTCTGTAGCGCGCCGTCCGAGGGGATTCGGTACCGGGACGCTATATTAGGAGTAAGAGACCACCCGTGAGGACTGAAATCATGAGACGCAATCAATGGCTCCGGCTGGGTGTTGCGCTGTGCGTGGGCGCGCTCCTGGGCTGCGCCAAGGGCGAGCAGGCGAACCAGTCGGCGGACAGCACGGCGCGCAATCTCACGCTTGCTCCGACGGAATCGAGCGCGGCGATGAAGGATGTGCCCGCGCCTGCGCCCGCTCCCGCGCCGGCACCCGCCCCGAAGAAGGCGCCCCCTCCCGCTCGGACCACGTACACCGCTGAGGCTGGAACGTCGGTGCCGGCGGCCGCGGACGAGAGCATCTCGACCCGGACGGCCAAGCCGGGCGCTCCCTTTACCGCCGCGGTGAGTGGGGATGTCCGGGACCGGTCGGGGCATATCGTGATCCCGATGGGCTCCACGGTATCGGGCACGGTCGTGCACGCCGACCCCGCTCCCAATCCCCGGGCGACCGGTCGCCTCGAGCTGGCAGTGACGAGCGTGACCGTCCGCGGGAGGACCTATCCGATCGACGCAACCGTTGAGTCGAAGGACAGCGTCATGCAGGGCCGCGGGGTGACGGCGGCCGACGTCGCCAAGGTCGGCGGCGGAGCGGCGATCGGTGCCATCGCGGGGAAGCTCCTCGGTAAGAACACCAAGGGGGCGGTCATCGGCGGAGTCGTTGGGGGAGCGGCGGGTGCCGTAGCGGCGAACCGCTCGCGCGACATAGACGTGGTGCTGCCGAAGGGTGCGGGGATGGTGATCCGGCTGACGCAGCCGCTCACCGTCGCCATCAGGTAGCGGACGTCCTGTCGCTTCAGGCGGGCCCGGACTCTTCTCCGGGCCCGCTTGCTTTCAGTACCCGGCCGCCGCTCCGGAGCGTCGCGGATCGGCCACGCCCACCCATCCTGTCTCGGTCCGTTCGATCGCGTTCACCTCGGTCTTATATCCCCACGCAGTCACCTTGTGGCCCATCGCGACGAGGGAATCGGTGGACGTCGAGAGGAAGCCGCTCCGCTCCACGTAGATCATATCGGGGAGCGCCTGGTCGTGGACGCGGGGCGCCGCCACGGCCTGCGCGAGCGACAGATGGTAGTCGATCACGTTGCTGATCACCTGATAGACGGCCGTGGTGATGCGCGAGCCTCCCGGCGACCCGAGAACCAGGAGCAGGCTGCCGGCGGGATCGATCACGAGCGAAGGCGTCATTGCCGAAAGCATGCGCTTCCCGGGGGCGATCGCGTTCGCCTCGCCCTGAATCAGCCCGTACAGATTCGGTTTGCCGGGCGCGGAGGTGAAGTCGTCCATTTCGTCGTTCAACAGGAAGCCCGCGCCCGAGACGGTCACGGCGCTGCCGAAATCGTTGTTGAGCGTCGTCGTGCAGGAGACGGCGTCGCCGTCGGCATCCACCACGGAGTAGTGCGTCGTCTCCGTTCCCTCCGAGCGCGTGCCGGAAGGCGCGGGAGCCGGTGAAGCGCGCCGTGGGTCGATGTCGGCTCTGAGCTCGGTCGCGTATGACTTGCTCAGCAGCCGCTCGAGTGGCATCGGCACGACGTCCGGATCGCCGAGGTAGGCGTTCCGGTCGAGATAGGCGCGCCGCATCGCCTCGGCTTCGAGATGCAGCAGCGCGGCGGACCCGAGAGCCGGCAGGGGACTGAAACCTTCCATCACGTTGAGAATCTCCACGAGGGCCACCCCTCCGCCCGAGGGCGGCGGCATCGTATAGATCGTGTAGCCGCGATAGTCGACCGCGACCGGGGTACGCCACTTGGCGCGGTACTGCGCCAGGTCCTCCGTGGTGATCAGCCCTCCGCCGCGCTCCATTTCCTGAACGATCAGGCCGGCGATGCTGCCGCGATAGAACGCGGACGGACCGCTATCGGCGATCAGCTCGAGCGTGCGCGCGAGGTCGGGCTGTACGAGCTGAGTGCCGGGCGGGAGTGCAGCACCGTTGACGAGGAACTGCGCCGCGGACGCGGGGAACCGGGCCAGCCGGTCAGCCTCGAGCCCGATCTGCCGGCTGCGTGCCGGATCGATGGCATGACCCTCGCGCGCGAGACGAATCGCGGGGGCGACGACCTCCCGCCACGGGAGCCGGCCGAATTTCCGGTGGGCCTCGTACAACCCCGCGACACTGCCGGGCACGCCGACCGACAGATGGCCCGTGATCGATGACGCGCTGACGTTCCCGCTCGAGTCGACGTACATGTCGGCCCTCGCTCGCGCCGGCGCGGCCTCGCGATAGTCGAGGGCGCGGACGACTCCGTCGTGCATGCGAATAATCATGAACCCGCCGCCGCCCAAGTTCCCGGCCACGGGATGGACCACCGCGAGCGCGAGCCCAACGGCGACACTCGCATCCACTGCGTTCCCGCCGCGCTGCAGGACACTCACCCCCACCTCGGTGGCTAGGCGATGCGACGAGACGACCATCGCGTGGGTCGCTTCGACGGGGCTCACTCGGGCGGGGAGCGGCCACTCACGATCGAACAGTGGCCTGGCGCCGGAGCTTTCCGCCTCCGCGACCGGAGCCGTGGGTGGGGGTGATGGGGAAGGTGGCTCGGCGCTGGGTGTCGGCTGCGAGGGCTTGGCGGAGCCTCCACAGGCAATCGCGAGCCAGAGGGTGAGGACGGATGCGGGCCGGAGGCGCATGGCCGAATTCTGCACGTTGACCCAACTCACGGTCAACATCTAACTTGGGGCCAACCTCCCCCACTCCATGAACCCTCCTGCGTTCCGAGATCCCCGATTGACCGAGCAGCGCAACCCGCGGACCGCCCGTATCGACGTCGCGTCAACCCTCGAAATCGTCGATCTCATCAACGCCGAGGACGCCCTGGTCGCGCCCGCCGTGCGGCTCGAGCGCGAGCCCATCGCCCGCGCCATCGAGCTGGTGGTCACCGCGCTGCGGGGCGGGGGACGGTTGCTGTATATCGGCGCAGGCACCTCCGGCCGCCTCGGCGTGCTCGATGCGAGCGAGTGCCCGCCGACATTCGGAACGCCCCCCGGCATGGTCGTCGGCATCATCGCCGGCGGCGAGCAGGCGCTCGTGCGAAGCGTGGAAGGCGCAGAGGATGACCAGGACGCCGCCGTCGCGGCGATGGACAACGTGGCCGTGGGCCCGGCCGACGTCGTACTCGGCATCGCCGCGAGCGGGACCACCCCGTTCGTCCGCGCGGCGCTCGGTCGCGCACGCGCGCGGGGCGCACGGACGGCACTTCTCTCGTGCAGTGACCCGCCGCGCGACCTGGCCGAGCAATGCCACGTCGTAATTCTCCCCAAGGTCGGTCCGGAAGTCGTGACGGGCTCCACCAGGATGAAGGCCGGTACCGCGACCAAGCTGGTGCTCAACACGATCACGACGGGCGCGATGATTCGCCTCGGAAAGATCTACGGCAACCTGATGGTCGATCTCATGGCCACGAGCGACAAGCTGCGCGACCGAGGCGAGCGCATCCTCATGGAGTGCTGCACCGTCGATCGCACGCGGGCGCGCGGCGCGATCGAGGCGGCCGGCGGGAGCATCAAGCTCGCCATCGTGATGGTGCGGCTCGGCGTCGGCCGAGAACAGGCGCGCCAGGCGCTCGAGGCGGGGGCGGGGTCGGTGCGACGCGTGGTCGGTGAGCCCCCCGCTGTGCTTCCCTCTACCCCCGTCGGGTGAGCGAGACGCTCGCGGCCGGCGTGATGTCGGGGACGTCGCTCGACGGCATCTCGACCGCCCTGGTGCGGCTGACGGACGAGCCGCAGGGCGCCGAGCTGATGACGTTCCGCCACACGGCCTACGACGCGACGGAGCGCGGCCGGATTCTCGACGTCATCGCACGCGGGGGAGCGCGGGAGGTGGCGCTGTTGCACGTGGCCCTGGGCGAGCGGTTCGCGGGCGCGGTCCTCGAGATGCTGGCGCACGCCAGGGTATCGCCCGCGGAGCTCGGTTTCGTCGCCTCGCACGGCCAGACCATCTGGCACGAGCCCGGGCGCGCGACGCTCCAGCTCGGAGACGCGGCGGTGATCGCGGAGCGGGTCGGCGTCCGCGTCGTGAGCGACTTCCGCGCGCGCGACGTCGCGGCGGGCGGCCAGGGGGCCCCGCTCGTACCCTACGCCGACGTCATGCTGTTCGGGGCTCCGGACCGGCCGCGGCTGCTGCTCAATCTTGGCGGCATCGCGAACGTCACATGGGTGCCGCGTCGCGGGGTGACGGCCGGCGCCGTGGCGTTCGACACCGGGCCGGGAGTGGGCGTGATCGACGCCGTCACGCGGCGGGTCGATCCGGCGCTGCCGTTCGACCGCGATGGGACGCGCGCGCGCCGCGGCAAGCCCGACGCAGCGGCGCTCGAGGCGCTGCTCCGAGACCCGTATTTCTCCGCGCGGCCTCCCAAGAGCACCGGCCGCGAGCGCTTCGGCCCGGACTTCGCCGACCGGCTCATCGGACTGGTGCGTGACGCCGGCGGCTCGGACGATGACGCGATCGCCACCGCGACGGCGCTCACCGCCGAAACAGTGGCTGGAGCGATCGGGCGCTGGACGCCGGCCGGTCCGGAGGACGAGCTCGTGATCTCCGGGGGCGGTGCCCGGAACCCTGTGCTCATGGAGCGGCTCGCCGCCCGCGTGCGGCCCCGGCCACTCGAGTCGTTCGATCGCCTCTTCTTCGATGGAGAAGCGAAGGAGGCGGTCGCGTTCGCGTTCCTCGGATTTCTCACGCTCGGCGGCAAGCCCGGGAATCTTCCAGCGGCGACCGGAGCGCGGGGTCCGCGCGTGCTGGGGCACATCACACCCGCGTGAGTGTCTCGCTCGCCCGTCTCGTCTTCCCCTCGCTGCGGGCACGATCTACGCCCAACCCCTTCGAACACGAGACGGGGAAGATCGAGGCCGCCCTCCAGGCCGGCGTGGGCGGGTTCATTCTCTTCGGCGGCGACCGGGACGCCGTGCGCGTGCTCAGCGCGGAGCTGCGCCGCGCCGCCGGGCGTCCCCTGCTGATCGGCGCGGACCTGGAGCGGGGACCGCGCCAGCAGGTGCAGGGGCTCACGGAGCTGCCCCCGCCGGCGGCCCTCGGCCATTTCGGCGACCTGGACACGACTCGGTTGACCGGGATCATCACCGGCACGGAAGCCAAGTTCGTCGGGATCAACTGGGTCTTCGCCCCCGTCTGCGATCTGGACATCGAGTCGCGCAACCCGATCGTGCAAACACGCTCATTCGGGGCGGAGCCCGAGATCGTGGGCGAGCACGCCGCGGCTTGGATCGGCGGCTGTCAGGAGCACGGCGCGCTGGCGTGCGCCAAGCATTACCCCGGCCACGGCCGCACCACGCAGGATTCCCACGCGACGCTGCCGCGAGTGACCACGCCGTTCCCGGAGCTCGCCGAGACGGACCTCGTGCCGTTTGCGGCGGCGGTCCGTGCCGGCGTCGGCAGCGTGATGAGCGCCTTCGTCTCGTACCCGGGGTGGGACCGGAGCGGGCGGGCCGCGGGCTTTTCCCCGACTATCCTCGGCTACCTGCGCGACACACTCGGTTTCGGGGGACTCGTCGTCACGGACGCGCTCATCATGGCGGGTGCAACGGCTCGCGAAGCCGAAGCGCCCGCTACCGCCACCGCCGTGGCGGCGGGATGCGACGCCCTCTTGTATCCGGAAGATTTCCCCTCCGTCATCGCCGCCCTCGATGCCGCTGTGGGCCGAGCGATCCCCACCACCCGAGCCGACGAGGCACTCGCCCGGTATGAGCGCGCGGTGGCCGCGTGGGACCGGGGCGCGGATCAGGGCGAGCCGGACTTTGCCGGGCACGCGGAGTTCGCGGACCGGCTGGCGGATCGCGTGACGATGATGGTGCGCGGGGACCCGCCCCAGGTACGATCGGCCGTCACGGTGTCAGTGATCGACGACGACGTCGGCGGGCCCTACACCGTGGGGCCGCGAGACGTTTTTCACGAGACATTGCGCGGGCGGGGGGTGCCGGTGGTCGTGGGGAGGGGGACGGGCGGGGCCGGTGGGACCCGTATCGTATTGGTGTACGCGGAGCCGCGCTCGTGGAAAGGGCGCGCCGAGCTGGGGCCCCGCTCGCTGGCGCAGCTACGCCGCCTCGCCCCCGGGGCCGGGCTCGTCATCCTGTTCGCGCATCCGCGTCTTGCGCATCAGATCCCGGGCGACGTGGCGATACTCTGTTGCTGGCACGGCCAACCCCTCATGCAGCGGGCGGCGGCGCGGTGGGTGCTGGAGAGGATCGGGGATGGGGGAAGAGGGAAGGGGGAAGGGTAGTGCGGTGCTCATGCGTGTCGCTCGAGCCGTGAGGGGCGTCGGGGCGGTGCTCCTCGCCACGGCTCTTGACTGCGCCGCAACCTCGGCGCAGCGGCGCCCCCCTCGCGGTGCCGACCTCCGCCACGCCCCGGCCGGCGGGTCCGGTGTGCTCGACTACATGCTGCGCCGCGACCTCGCCGAGGACCATGCGTTTGCCTGGTCGGCCGCGCGGCCCCTCACCTGGAGCGACTTCCAGGGGCTCCCGCCCACTGAAGGCCGGGAAGGCGCGAGGACCTCCTACACCCTGTACTCGACGTGGCAATGCCGGGGTAGTGTGTTCGAATTCCGGGTGATCGCCGGATTCCGTCGGCGCCAGTCCTGGGTCAAGGCGGTCGTTCTGAACGACCGTGTGCAACGGCGGACCGCCCTGGGTCACGAACAGACGCACTTCGACCTCGGGGAGGTGCACGCGCGGAGAATGCGGCAGGTCTTCGGTGATCTGGCCGCTCCCTGCCGCAAGACCGATGCGGAGCTCGCCGCCCTGGCGCAGCGCCTCGCCCAGGAGGAGGAGGCGGAGCAGCGCCGGTACGACGCCGAGACGAACCATGGGCTCCTCGCCGCCCAACAGGCGGCGTGGAGCCTTGAAACGCGCCGGCGCCTGGCGGCGTCTAGGTAGGGAGGCCGTCGCCCTCGGACACACCAACATGCCCTTCCCGGACAGCTTCGCGACTCCCCGCCTCCTGGCCGAGCGTCTGACCCCCGAACACGCCGCCGACGTGCGACGCATGGATCACAACCCACAATTCATGGCGATGCTTGGCGGCCCCCGCGATGCTGCGCAGACGGATGCCTATCTGGCCCGCAACCTCCAGCACTGGACCGACTACGGCTACGGTCTCTGGATCTTCCGGGAAACGCGTCAGAACGGCGTCGTCGGCCGCGCGGTACTCAGGCACCTCATCCTGGAGGGCAGAGACGAGGTTGAGGTTGGTTACGGGCTCTATCCCGAGTGTTGGGGTCGCGGCCTCGCGACGGAGATCGCAGGGGCTTGCCTCCACTACGGACGAGAGGAGCTTCACCTCCGTTCCGTCGTAGCGATAACGCTACCGGCCCACCTCCGCTCGCAACGCGTCATGACCAAGGTGGGGGTCGTCTATGAACGGGACGTGACTCACGAGGGCCTTCCGCATGTCCTCTTCCGGTCGCGATGGGGCGCGGCGTAACAAGCGGCTGGACTGGCGCGCGACCAACTCGGCTCGTATGCTCCTCTCTGGACCACGATGTTGCCCCATGAGCGCTAAACCTGAATGGCCATGACGAAGAAAACACGACGACCATCGAAACGATCACCGAAGAAGCGAACCCCGGGGAAATCCTCGCGCTCTCCTGCGCCGAAGCATGTGCCGACACGGGGCCTCTACGGTTGGATCACGCACACCGAGCTCGCCAGCTCCGCTCCGCTGGCGACCAAGGTCTGGTGCGCCAAAGTTCTGGGCTGGACGTTCAAGCCGAGCTTTCCCATGCCCGGCGGCGGCGAGTATCACCTCTTCGCATACTCCGACAAGGGCGGCGGCGGGATTCGTCCGAACAACCTCCCTGAGGTGCCGGGCAGCATTCCCTACGTACACGTCGCGGATACGCGCGCCGCCTTTGAGAAAGCGCTTCGGGAAGGTGCCGAGGAGATGCTTCCACCTGAACGGGTGATGGAGGGCGTTACCATCGCCCTCGTCCGGGCACCTGGAGGAGTCCCGATCGGTTTCTCGGGCCCGTAGTCAAGGCAACCAAGGGGGAAGGTGAAGTTTCTTTACCAACTCTGCAACCCGATTCCCGGGCACCGCGTAGATGATCTTCCCCTGCGATTCCCGCTCCCCACCGTACACCACGCCGACGACCCGGCCGGCGCGATCGAAGATCGGGCTTCCCGAAGAGCCGGGCGCGCCGTAGCCGTCGAGCTGCACGAGGTCGCCCAGCACCTTGCTCACCGTGCCCACGGTGAGCGTCGGGTCGGCGATGGCGGCTTGCTCCTGGTGCTCCATCGGCAGATCTTCGCCGAGCGGGTACCCGATGATCGCGACGGGATCGCCGCGCGCAAGGGCGCCGGATGCCAGCGCCACGACGCGCGGGGTGCCGCCCCGGATGTCGACTTTGAGGGCGCCGAGGTCGCTCGTCTCCGAGACGCCGAGTAGCCGTGCGCGAAACCACTGTTTTGCTGCCCGAGAACTTCACCGCCATCTCGAGCGGCCGACGGTCGCCGTCCACGCCCACGAGGACGTGCTTGTTCGTGACGAGCGTCCCCTGAGAATCGACGGCGAACGCGGTGCCGCTGACAATCTCCTGGTCCGAGAGCTTGACGATGACGAGCGCGACCGCATCGACGTTGTCGTGTGCGATGGCGCGGTAATCGACGGCGACCGCGTCGGTGAGACCGCGTTGCCGGGCCGCGGCCAGCTCCAACCGGTCGCGCAGCCGGGCCAGGGTGGCCGGGTCTCCGCTCGAGCCCGCCGCCGCGAGCTCGCTCGCGAGCCGGGCGGCTTCGCGCTCCGCCTCCTGCAACGTGTCGCGGACGCTCTGAAGCTCCGTTTGGAATCGGGCCTGGAGGTGGTCCGTCTCGCGCGCATGGCGTGCGCTGGTCCACTGGACCCACGCAAGGCCCGCGGCGGTGAGCACGAGAAGCGCGAGCAGAGCTTTCGTGGTGCGGCGCAGGGCGTGCGTCTGGCGTTGCACCTCCGCGGCGATCCGCATCGCCGTGCTTGAGCGCACCGGAGCGGCGGCCGCGGGGAACTGCTCTCGGGGAGATGACATCCGCTGGGCGGATGCGCGCACCGCGGGCGCGACGTCCGGGGTGTCCTGCTCGAGGATGTCAAACTCGACGGACGGTCCCTGCGCCCCGAAATCGATCACGTCGCCGTCCTTCAACGCAGCGTCTCCCGTGACGGGACGGGCGTTCAGGAGCGTGCCGTTCTTGCTTCCCAGATCGCGCAGGATGAACTCGTTGCCGCGGTGGATGATGGCGGCGTGGCGCGACGAGACGTCGATGTCGCGGTCCGCGTCGAACCGCGCATCGGAAAGTGGGTGCCGCCCCAATCCGATGTACGCCTTCCGAAACACTTCTACCTGACCGGTGCGGGCCCCGGAGAGGAACCGCAGCTCGATCTTCACGAGCTCCGGTCGAGCAGGTAGAACGCGAGGCCGAGGAGCGCGGCGGCGGCGAGCGCCATCAGGAGCGCGCGCAGCCGCGTCCGGCTGGCCGGCAGGGGTGGGCGGCTTCCCCGATAGACCGGCACGGGCTCCGTGCTCGTCTCGGTGTCGACCAGCGGGTAGACGGCGTGCCCGACCTCGGCCCGCGCGTCGGCGCTGCGCAGACCGTCACCGTCGACGCGGGCGACGACGACGGTGATGTTGTCCGGGCCACCGCGCTCGTTGGCGAGGGCGACGAGCCGGTCGCACGTCGTTTGGAGATCGGTTCCGTCCCCCACGAGCTCCGCAATCTCGTCCTTGCTCACCTGACCCGACAGCCCGTCGGAGCAGAGCACGAGCACGTCGCCCTTGCGCAGTTCCTGATGGGTGAGGTCTACCTTGACCTTCGCGTCCGGGCCAAGCGCCTGGAGAATGATGTTGCGACGCTCGCTGTGGGCCGCCTCTTCCTCGGTGAGCTCTCCCGCCTCGACCAGCCGCTGCATGAGCGACTGATCCTTGGTGAGCTGGACTGCTTTCCCCTGTCGGACGAGGTAGGCGCGGCTGTCGCCGACCTGCGTGATGAACGCCCGATCGCCGAGCACGCCGACGGCCGTCGCGGTGGTGCCCATGCCCCGCACCTCGGGGTGCGCCTTCGCGTACGCGTGGATGTGACTGTTCGCGATCTCGACCGCCTCCTTCAGCCGATACGCGAACCGCTGCGACGAGACGTCCGGGTCGGCGCCCCAAATCTTCACCATCTGGGTGTAGATCGCGTCCGTGGCCATCTGGCTTGCGAGCTCTCCCGCCGCGGCGCCTCCCATCCCGTCGGCCACGACCAGCAACGAGCCGCGCTGGCCCACGCCGTGGGCTCGCCTCTCAGCGAGCACCGCGACGTCGGCCCGGTTCAGGTCGGTCACGAGAAAACGGTCTTCGTTGTGCTCGCGGGCGCGGCCGAGATCGGTCTTGCCGAACACGCGGACCTGCACCGTTTTCCGGTCGCGTCCGAACATGCTAAGGCCGGCAGAGAGATTGTGACAGCGCGGCGTACGATCGCGTCGTCGGGTCCGTGGCCACGGCGCGGCGCGCCCACTCGCAGCCGCGCGTCTGGTCGTCGAGCTTGGCGTAGGCATTCGCCACGAGGTACGCGGCGAGCGCGCGATTCTTGGCACTTATGCCGGGACTGTCGTAGACGAGCGTCGCCGAATCGCGCAGCGTGGCGCCGTCGAGATTGTCGATGCGGTCGAACCAGCCGTTGAGCAACGCCTCGGCCCGTGCGGCATCGATCCCGCTCCTCGGGGCCGGCCGGCCGCGCTCCCGGGTCGAAAGCCTCGTGGGAATTGCGACCGGCGGCAGCGCCAGCGTCGAGTCGGCCCGCTGCGGCGGGAGCGTGACCCGAGTGGTGTCGGCGCTGGCTTGGCCTCGGTGGGCGTAGAGCATGTACCCCCCGCCCCCCCCGACGAGCACGATCGAGCCGGCGATCGCGGGCACGAGCGAACGCCGCTTCGCCGCGGGGCGGCTGCCGCTGCGCGGGGTAGGCCGGGGCGCGGCGACGGCGGGTCCCGCGTCGAGGATCTGTGTTTTTCCCTCGTCGGCGCGTGTGGCGGGGAGCGGCGGCGCGGCGGCGGTGGCCTTGAGTCCCACGACCGCTGCGACGTCGCTCGCGAATTTGGCGGCCGACCGGTAGCGCTCGGTGGGGTTGCGGGTGAGCGCGGCGTCGAGCGCCTCCTGAAGGCCGGCCGGAAACACGTCGCCGGGCCGCGCGGCCGCGAGCGCGAGCGGCTCCTCGGTAAGGCGCTTGATCATCGTTTCCTGCACCGTGCTGCCCTCGAACGGCAACCGGTTCGTGAGCATCTTGTACAGGACGAGCGCCAGCGAGTAGATGTCGCTCCGGCCATCGAGCTTGTCGCCCGCCAGCTGCTCGGGGCTCATGAACTCGGGGGTGCCGACTACGAGGCCCGTCTTCGTGACCTTCTGGCTATCGTCGCCGCCCACCGCTTTGGCGATCCCGAAATCCACGACCTTCACCACGTCGCCGCCCGCGCGGCTGCGGCTGACCATGATGTTGTCGGGCTTGAGGTCACGATGCACGATGCCGAGGTCGTGGGCGGCCTGGAGCGCGTCCGCGACTTGCACGAAGATATGCGCCGCGCGCAGCGGCGGCAGCGCGCCCTCCCGCTCGAGCAGCTCGGTGAGCGACTCGCCTTCGATGAACTCCATGGCGAGGTAGATGAGCCCGTCGGGGGTCTCCCCGAAGTCGTAGATCGCGCACACGCTCGGATGCGTGATCCGGCTCGCGTTCGCCGCTTCGCGATTGAACCGCGACACGGCATCCGGGTCGTGCACCATCGACGGATTCATCACCTTGATCGCGCTGCGGCGCCCCATCTTCACATGCTCCGCCAGGTACACCTGGCCCATCCCGCCCTCGCCGAGCTTCTTGAGCACGTGATAGCGGTCCGCTACGACCTGGCCCACGAGATCGCTGGCGGGGGCGGCGGCGCGCAGCGTCTGCCCGTCATTGGGACAGAACTTCACGTCGTCCGGATACTCGGTCGAGCATACGGGGCAGAGCTTCACGGGGCGGCCAGCTCCACGCGCAGGAGCTTGTCGCCCAGCAGAATCCGCGACAGATGGCGCAGCGGCACGTCGCCGCGCGCGGCGAGCGCAACGCCGTTTCGCGACCGCGCGTCGATCACCACGAAATCGGCGTCTTCCGACCGCACCATCGCGTGCGCGGCGCTCATCGACGGATCGTACGGGAAGATCCAATCCCCCCGCTCCCGGCCGATCTTGACGTCGCGGCCGGGCGACAGCTGAATCACGTCCCGGGCGCTGCCGTCGGCGCGGAGCTGCGTGAGGCTCGCGATGTCGGCCGATGGCGTGAGGCTCCCCATGCGTTTGGTGGCGTCCGCTTCGGGGGCGTGCGGCCCGGGGTAGCCGAGGCGCCGGAACCGGATCATCTGCGAGCCGATGAGCAGCAGGTCGCCGTCCAGCAGGCGGTGCGGCGCCTCGAGGAACACCCACGTGCCGTTGCGGCTACCGAGGTCGCGCACCACGAGCTGCTCACCCTCCCTCGACAGCTTCGCGTGCAGCGGCGACAGGAACGGATCATCGGGAAAGGTGACGTCGGCGGCCTGGCGTCCGATGGTGACGTCGCCATGGCGTTCAAAGCGATCGAGCACAACGCCCGCTTCGTCGAGCAGGACGAGCGCGATCGGGGTCCCGAGGGGGCGAGGCGGCGCACTGCCGGACAACCGGGCGACGGTTTGGAGCGTGCCGCCGACGGGAGCGCCGCAGGTGGCACAGAAGTGCGCCGCCGCGCCTACGGGGGACGCGCAGCGCGCGCAGCTCGGTCCGGACCCGGGTGCTGTGAGCCGGCGGCCGCACTGCGGACAGTATGGCGGCGATCCGGGGCTCGCGGCGCCGCAGAAGGGGCAGTGGAGCGACGCCGCCGGGTGGGCCTCGCGCTCGACGGTTGCCACCCCTGCCTGGAATGCGATCGGCTTTCCCGCCATGGACTTACCGCAGTCCACACAGAAGTCGGCGCCCGCGTCGTTGTCGCGGCCGCAGAACGCGCACGCGGTCATCGCCGGAAGTGCTCCACTGGGCGCAGAAGTTACGGCCGGCAAGTCCGCGGAGCAAATGGAATCCCTCCCCGCGCCCGGCCCGCATATAATGGAAGGTGGTGCCATGGCGCGCGCGCTCGTCGGGTTGGTCGGTCTGTGCTGGACGGTGCTCCACGCGCCTCTGCTGGGCGCCCAGGACGCGCCCGACCGGCGTGCCCTCGAGCAGCTCCGCGATTCCCTCGCCACGGCGGCCGACACCGCCTCCCTGAAGCGCCTGGAGAAGGCGACGATCGAGGTCGCCAAGCGGACCCGCGACGATCCGCTGATTCACCTCCGTCTCGGGTTCATCGCCTACCGCCTCGGCGAACTGTCCGGCAAGTCGCATCTGGACGACGCGGCGGGCGAATTCGAATGGGCTGCCGAGCTCCGCCCCAGCTGGCCGTATCCCTGGTACGGCGACGGGCTCGCCGAGCTCGCCCTCGGCGAGCACGGGGCGATCGCGCTCGAGAACCTGCGCCAGGTCCTCGGCAAGGACTACCTGTCTCTCGCGGCACGGGCGTTCGCCCGGGCGGCGGAAGCCGATCCGGCCTTCGCCCAGGCGACGGTCGACCTGGTGCGCACGGTCCTGGCGCAGCGCATCAGTCCCCGCCTGGACTTGGCACTCCGCGCGGTGCGCGAGGCGGCGGCCTCACCCGCGCAGCGCAACCCGGCCATCCAGCTCGCCCGCGGTCGCGTCGAGCGGGCCGCCGGGCACGCCGATTCGGCGCTCGCGGCGTTCCACGCCTATCTCGCCGTCGGCGGGGACTCAGGGGTGGCCCTGCTCGAGCAGGCGCGCACGTTCTACTTCATCCATGAGCCCGATTCCGGGTCTGCGGCCTACTTCGCTGGCGCGGCGCGCAGCGCGAGCGCGGAGGCGGCGGCCCTGTACCGCGCCGACCTGGCGTGGATTGCTTCCGACTCGGAGCGAACGGCGTTCGATAGGCAACACACGGCGCCCGATCGGGCTCGCTGGCTCACCGCGTTCTGGGAGCGGCGCGGGATGGCGGACGCGCGCGAGCCGGGGGAGCGCCTCGCCGAGCACTACCGCCGCTGGTTCTATGCGCTGCGCAATTTCCGTCTCGTCAGTCGCCATCGCCACTACGACATCACCGAGCGATATCGCGCCGACCAGGACCAGCTCGACGATCGCGGCGTGATCTACCTGCGGCAAGGCGCACCCGACGCGCGGGCGACGTACATCGCGAGCGATTCCGTGGAGCCGAATGAATCGTGGCTGTATCACCGTCCGGATGGCGATCTCATCTTTCACTTCGTCGCGCGCAAGGGCGTGCAGGACTACAAACTGGTCGAAAGCCTCGCCGACGCGCTGACGGCGGGCTTCGGCGGAGCGCTGGCCCTTCAGACCCGGCGCGGCATGGGTCCCGTGGCGAGCGGCCTCTTCGCCTCGCGCTCCACGCTGAGCCCGCTCTACACCCGCCTGGGCGACGTGCTCGGCTCGGCGAACGTACGCGGCACCCTGGGCGAGGAGCGCGTGCTGGGCCAGCGCAGTATCGCCGTGGGCACGACCACCGACAGCTACCGCTGGACTTTCGATCTGCCGCTCGACGTCGTCGTGTCGGAGTTCGTCGTGGGGGACTCGCTCGGCGCGGGCGGCGCCCTGCACATTGTGTTCGCGATTCCCGCCCGGCGCCTCCCGCCGATAGCCGCCGACGGCCGCGTCGTGTACCCCCTGACGTTCCGGCTGTACGTGTCGGACCCGGACGGGGCGCTCGTGCAGCGGCTCGACACCACGCGGGTGTTCGCGGCGCGCGCGCCCCTCCCCAGCGGCGCCTTTCTCAGCGGGCAGCTCGCCGTCTCGCTGCCCGCGGGGCGGTACCGGTATCGCCTGCTGGTGCAGCAGGCGGGAGGCGGTGCCGGCGATCTGCTCGGTCGGGACTCGATCGTCGTCGGGACGCTGACCGGTCAGAGCTTCGCCATGAGCGACCTGGTCGTGGGTCGAGCCGATGCTGGACTCGTGTGGAGCGATCGCGGCGACACCGTGTTCCTGAACCCGCTCGAGCAGTTCACGCAGGGCGGGACGGCGGAGCTGTACTACGAGGTGTACGGCGTGCCGGCGAGCGCGGCGTATCATACGGCGGTGCAGCTCGAGCGCGAAGGCGGCCGTTCGCTGTTCGGTGCCATCGCTCGCCTGTTCGGCGGAGGCGGGCGCACGCCGGTGACGTTCGGCTTCGACGCGACGAGCGACGGGCCGGTCACACGCGTCCACCGCCAGATCGCCATGGGCGACGTGCCGCGGGGCCGCTACGTACTCAGCGTGCGCATCACGCATCCGACGACGGGCGTCACGCTCACGCAGCGACACCGATTCGAGGTGCTGCCGCACGAGTCGGTTGACCGTCGCAGGGGGCTCCCCTAAGTTAGGCCCGTTCCCCCCGGAGTAGGGATGTATTGCTCCCGCTGTGGTACGCAAAATGACGACACCAGCAAGTTCTGCCGGTCCTGCGGCCTCGACCTCGCGGCGACGCCGCTCGAGGGCGGGCCGGAGGTCTCCGATCTCGACCTCGTCCGCCAGGAGCTGAAGGACGAGTACGAGATCCTCGAGGAGCTGGGCCGCGGGGGCATGGCGATCGTCTTCCGCGCGCGCGAGCGCCAGCTCGAGCGCGACGTCGCGATCAAGGTCCTGCCGTTCTCGTTAGCCTTCGACAAGGAATTCGTCGAGCGCTTCCAGCGCGAAGCCCGCACGTCGGCCAAGCTCGAGCACCCGAACATCATCCCGATCTATCGCGTCGGGAAGTCGGGCCGGGTGATCTACTTCGTCATGAAGTTCCTGCGCGGCAAACCGCTGTCCTCGGTGCTGGCCGCGCGCGGCGCGCTCACGCCCGGCGAAATCCGGCAGGTCCTGTCGCAGGTCGCCCGCGCGCTCGCCTACGCGCACAAGAGCGGCATCGTCCACCGCGACATCAAGCCCGACAACATCATGTTCGACGAGCACGGGCAGGCCGTCGTCACGGATTTCGGCATCGCCAAAGCCGCGACGGGCGGCAAGCTGACGGGGACCGGCATGTCCATCGGGACGCCGCACTACATGAGCCCCGAGCAGGCCCGCGCCCAGACGCTCGACGGACGCAGCGACCTCTACTCGCTCGGCGTCGTCGCCTATCAATGCTTCACCGGCAACGTGCCCTTCGATGGAGAGGATTCGTTCTCGATCGGCTACAAGCACATCATGGAGGAGCCGGCCACCCCCACGCTCGAATCGACGGATCGGCGCGAGCTGTTCGCGATCATTCGGAAGATGATGGCGAAGTCGCCCGACGACCGGTTCCAGAGCGCCGACGACCTCGTCCAGGTGCTGGACAGGGGCGGCGGGTTCACGCCCGTGAGCCTCGCCACCGCGCCCACGAAAGCGATTCCGTCGCTGAGCGGGGTGCGCGCGAGCACCGCCGCCACGACGCCGCTACCGCGGGCCACCGCTCCGGTCGCCGCCGCCGAGAAGCACTCGGTTGGCGGGACGATCCTGCTCTGGCTCCTTATTGTCGGGACGATTGTCGGGGGTGGGGGATTCTACGCCTACAAGCAGGGCTGGCTGCTCGCCGCGCCTGGGCGGCCCGATAGTCCGGTCGCCGTCGCGCCGCCGGAGAGCGCGAGCGTTGCTCCCGCATCAACCGACACGAGCGCGACCAGGACCGCGGCCGAGAGTGCGGCGGTAACTCGCCCGCCCGATACGTCGCGCGCCACCCCGCCGGCCCCGGGCGCGCCCGGCAAGCTGACCCTGCTGGGTCTACCGGTGGGCGCCCGCGTCCTGCTCAACAATCAGGCGATGCGGGGCACCAAGTTCGACGTCCCTCCCGGCGTGTACAAACTCAGCGTCGAGGCGTCCGGCTACGACACGTTCGAACGCCAGGTGGTCATGACCCCCGCTGGAGCGAGCACCGTCAGGGTGGACATGCAACCGTCAGGGGGAGCGAGCACCACAGGCCCGTGCGACCAGTACGGCCCCGCGTACAACCAGGACAACCTGTGCTTCGACACCCGGCCGATTCCGCTGTCGTCTACCGTCGTTCCCATCCCGGCGGACGCGCCGATCTTCCCCCGCGAGGTCATTGTCCTGTTCCACGTCGCCCGCACCGGAGAGACGCTCGAGTCGCGGCTCTTTGGTCGCTCGAACGTGGAGACCTTCAACGACCAGGCCCTGGACATCTCGAAGCACCTGCGCTGGAACCCCGCCCAGAAAAACGGTGAGCCCGTCGATGCATGGGTGCAGTGGCCGTTCAGAGCCGTGAGGCAGTAATCAACATTCATTCCACGGCATTCATCGCCCCAAGCGCCGTCGTCCTCGGGGACGTGACGCTTGGCCCTCAGGCGAGTGTGTGGTATCAGGCCGTCCTGCGCGGCGACACCGCTGCCATCACGATCGGAGCTGCCTCCAACGTGCAGGACGGATCGGTGATCCACGTCGACGCAGGCGTGCCGGCGACCGTGGGTGCCCGCGTAGGGATCGGCCATCGGGCCATCCTGCACGGTTGCACCATCGAAGACGAATGCCTCATCGGCATGGGCAGCATCGTGCTGAACGGGGCCCGCATTGGGCGGGGGAGCGTGGTGGCGGCGGGGGCGGTCGTCCCGGAGGGTCTGGATGTGCCGGCAGGATCGGTGGTCGTGGGCGTGCCCGCTCGAATCACCCGCCGCGTGGACGACGCTTTGCTGGCGCGCATCCGTGACACCTGGGAGCACTACGTCGTCGAGGCGGAGCGCCACCGCGCCGGACGGTTCCCGATCGCGAAGACAACTTTGTGATGTGCATACACGAACGGCCCGTGGGCGCGCCGCTTTCCCAGCCGCTTGCCCGTGGCCCGAGCGATTCCTACCTTGACCGTCCACCCATTGTTCGCCGGTCGAAGTGCTTATTATTCACCACGGACCCCCTATGACTGCCGCTTCCAAGGGATCGCTCGCCCTCAGTTCCAACGCCCTCACCATTCTTGAGCGGCGCTACCTGATCAAAGACGACGCCGGTCGCCCGATTGAGCGCGCCGAGGATCTCTTCTGGCGCGTCGCGCGAACCATCGCGGCCGCGGACGCGGCCTACGGCGCGTCCGCCAAGGCCGTGGAGGGGCTGGCCGAAACGTTCTTCGAGTTGATGGCGAGTCGCGTGTGGATGCCCAATTCCCCCACGCTCATGAACGCCGGGCGGCCCCTGGGACAGTTGTCGGCGTGCTTTGTGCTCCCGGTCGATGACGCTCGGTCCAACGGCCAGAGCGGCATCTACGACACGCTGCGCTCGATGGCGCTGGTGCACCAGTCGGGTGGCGGGACCGGGTTTTCCTTCTCCCGCCTGCGGCCCAAGAACGACGTCGTTCGCTCCACGATGGGCGTCGCCTCTGGTCCGGTCTCGTTCATGAAGCTGTACGACGCCTCGACCGACGTCGTGAAACAGGGCGGCACCCGGCGCGGCGCCAACATGGGCATTTTGCGGATCGATCATCCCGACATCCTGGAGTTCATCACCTGCAAGGACGACCTCACGCAGGTGACGAACTTCAACATTTCGGTCGCGGTGACGGACGCCTTCATGCGCGCACTCGAGGCTGGTGAGGACTACGATCTCATCCACCCCCGCACCGGGCAGAGGGTGGGACGGCTGAATGCACCCGAGGTATTCCGGAAGATCGTGCACGGCGCGTGGAAGACCGGGGAGCCGGGCGTGTTCTTCGTGGATCGCGCCAACGCCTACAATCCCGTGCCGCAGCTCGGCAGCTACGAGGCGACGAACCCGTGCGGCGAGCAGCCGCTCCTGCCGTACGACGTCTGCAATCTCGGCTCGATCAACGTCGGTTTGTTCGTGAAGAACGGGGACGTCGACTGGGAACGGCTGGGGACGGCGGCCCGCCTGTGCACCCACTTCCTCGACAACGTCATCGACGCGAACAAGTATCCCTTGCCCCAAATCGACGACCTGGCCAAACGCATCCGGCGGGTGGGGCTCGGCATCATGGGTTGGGCGGACCTGCTGGTCCGGATCGGTGTGCCCTACAACTCGGAAGAAGGCGTCGAGCTCGGCCGCAAGATCATGCAGTTCGTGGACGAGGAGTCCAAGCGGGCCTCCGAGAGCCTCGCCGAGCGGCGTGGCGTCTTCCCCGAATGGGAACGGTCGATCTGGGGTCCCGACGCCACCTGCGCCCGCGACTCTCAGGGTGGGCGCATTCGCCCGATGCGGCGGCTGCGCAACTGCAATCTCACGACCGTCGCGCCCACCGGCACGATCTCGATCATCTCCGGGTGCTCCTCGGGGATCGAGCCGCTGTTCGCGGTGGCGTTCATGCGCAATCAGGCGGGCGTCCTGATGCCCGACCTGAACGAGGACTTCGTGGCGATCGCGCGCCAGGAGGGCTGGTACTCGGACGCGCTGATCCAGCGGGTCGCCGAGTCCGGCAACATCCACTTCCCCGAGGTCCCGGAGCGCTGGCAGCGGGTCTTCGTCACCGCGCACGACGTTACGCCTGAATGGCACATCCGCATGCAGGCGGCCTTCCAGCAATTCACCGATTCCGCGATCTCGAAGACCTGCAACTTCCCCCGGGAAGCGACGGAGGACCAAGTCGAGCAGATCTACCGGTTCGCCTACCGGCAGGGATGCAAGGGCGTGACCGTGTACCGCGACGCATCGCGCGAGATGCAGGTACTCTCGACCGGCGCGACGGCGAAGAAGGTGCAGGAGCAGGCGGGAGGCGGTGCAGGGCCCTCGGGTGAGCAGCTGCAGCGGCAGATCGGCGAGGCCCTGGGGCGGATCGCGGAGCTCGAGGCGGAGCTCGACCGCACACGCAAACAGCTCCACGACGTCGAAGCAGAAAATCTGCAGCGGCGCGCGGTTCGCTCCCGCCCCGACGCCCTGCGCGGCACCACCTACCGCATGGACTCGCCGCTCGGGACGATGTACGTGAACATTACGGAAGACGACAAAGGGCAGCCGTTTGAGGTGTTCGTCTCCCTCGGGAAGGCCGGTGCTCCCCTCATGGCCGACGTGGAGGCGATCGGACGTCTGATCTCGCTCGCGCTCCGGGCCGGCGTCCCGATTCGCGACATCCGCCGCCAATTGCGGGGCATCTCTTCCGACCGCGTCGTGGGACTCGGGCCCAACAAGGTGCTGTCGGTTCCCGACGCCATCGGCATCGCGATCGAGCGGTGGATGCAGGCGAAGGACGGCGTGCAGCAGGACCTGATGGAAGCCGGAGGGGCGCCGACGATCCCCGCCCGGGAAATGGTGCCGCGAGCCGGGGGCGAGCTGCCCCAGCCGGTCAGCGAGACCGATCGCGAGTTCATGGGGGCGTGTCCCGATTGCGGGTCGCAGCTCGCGTTCGCCGAGGGGTGTGCGAAGTGTCACATCTGCGGCTACTCGGAGTGCGGCTAGCGACGCAGGCGGGAGGCGGGTCACCGGTCACGGTGTTCGTGCCCCGAAGCGGTGTGACGCCTGTCACGACTCGACTCGCCGGTCAAGGTGTATCATGTACACCGTGACCAATCCCTTTCTCGGTGCTTCTCGCCCGGTTACCCCGACGAAGCTCCAGGCCAAGGGCTGGGCGCGCGTCGGCAAAGTCGGCGCGCACCTGCTGCGCCGGGGCGCCTGGTATCCCGTCGTCCGCATCTCCTCGAGCCACATCGTCGTCCTCGACGTGAACCGGCGCAATGTGCCGGTAGACCGTCGATTCCTGGAGATTCGCTACCATCCCCCCGAGCGGTGGAGCGTCGTGCGCTGCGAGCCGCGTGAGCTACAGCGTGTGGCGCGCAACTTCCCGCTGACCTATGCCGTGTGCCCGCGCTGCCGCCATCGCCAGGCGTTCTCGGGCGACGTCCGGGACCTGAATTGCGACCGGTGCCACCACTTCGCAGCGGTGGCGTGGGATGATTTGAGTTAAGGGAAGCCGGGAACCGCAAAGCGGGAAGCGTAACGACGCCGACTCGGCATCGCACTACGCTTCCCGCTTCTCGCTTCCCGCCTCCCGGATT